>JAUMXS010000088.1:0-1514 GCA_030528965.1 Eubacteriales bacterium | reverse complement strand
ATTAAGTTCCGGCACCTGTTTTTGTGTTCTTCCGCTCCATAACGGGGGCTTGCTCTGTCGAATTATGCGAAATTTGTCGAAAGTCGTCGAACACCCTTCCTCATATAAAGAAAGAAATCGCACCAATGGGGAATACTAGGCCTCATCCGGGCTTTTAACACGGGAGATATGGTCTTATGACACAGCAAAATTCTTTCCATACACAACTTTCTTCCCTCTTTATGATGAGCCGTGATGCTGTTCTGGGACTGGAAGATCATGTCGTCGTCTGGGCCAATCCCGCGGCGGATGAGCTGTTCGGCCATCCGGTGGCCGGAGGCAATATTCGCGATATTCTTCCCACTTTCCCTCCCGACTCCTCCTCGGATTACTTTGTTTTCTCTGCGGAAGTCAACGGAAAAATCGTCTCCGTCGCCTGCACACGTTCGGAGTCTGCGCAGCTTGTGACCATTCCTCTCGACACGGTTCTGGCCGACATCCCCTTTCATGCGCTCAATGATATCCGATCCTCCGTGTTTAACCTCAAACTCGCCGCAGACCAGCTGGTCTCACATCTGGTGGGCAGCCTTGACCCCAAGGTCGGTGCACAGGCCGCGATGCTCTATCACAATTATTATTCCGTCCTGCGCATGCTGGGCAATCTCAGCACGACCGGCGCTATCGCCGAAAACGATCTTCACCTTATGAAGGATCAAGCAGATCTCGGCCGGATCTGTTCTCAGCTGACGACCGCCCTGCAGCCCTATGCGAAAAAGAAGGATCTCACGCTGGAATTCCGCTGCGACGCCGTCAACACCGCCGCCGTACTCGACCAAAGCCGGATCGAACAGCTCCTCCTCAATCTTGTCTCCAACAGCATGCAGCATACGCCGCCCGGCGGGAAGATCACGCTGTCCCTGACCCGTCAGGGCAATTATCTGGCGCTGTATGTTGCAGATAACGGCGAAGGCATTCCTCCGGAAAAACTGGCGGATGTTTTCTCCTTCCACAGCCAGTCGCTGCCGGACACAAAACCCGGCGCGGGGATGGGTCTCTATATTGCCCGGGGCATCGCACAAAGTCACGGCGGCCGTCTTCTCATCAACAGCCGTGTGGGTAAGGGAACAACCGTTCAGGTCCTGCTCCCCGCTGACACCACGCCGCGTCCTCTCAATTTCCGCGATGCGGGAAGATACAAGCAGGAAACCAAACAGCACTTCATTCTGACCGAGCTCTCCGGCGTGCTGAGCAGTGACAGCTATATTCCTCTCTATTTTCAATCATAAGCTTCCCCACCGCCGGAAATGAAAATATTTTCCGCAAAGTCCGGGAGGCGGAACAGAAAAACCGCCGGAAGAGCGGAATACAAAATGCAGCAAACAGGCACAGCGGGTTATCCGCTGTGCCTGTTCTTGTATCCGTTCGATTCATATGATAGTATGTGAACGGAACGATAAATAAGAATTTGACGAGGAGAACGTATATGAAATACAAAGGAACGCTTATTGTTGTTAAAGATTGTAACCGTGCGTTAA
>JAUMXS010000087.1 GCA_030528965.1 Eubacteriales bacterium | reverse complement strand
AGGTCCTTGGCGGAGACGTTCACGATGCCGTTGGCGTCGATATCGAAGGTGACTTCGATCTGGGGCACGCCGCGGCGTGCGGGAGCGATGCCGTCCAGGCTGAAGCGGCCCAGGGTCTTGTTGTACTGAGCCATATCGCGCTCGCCCTGCAGCACGTGGACCTCGACCTGGGTCTGGTTGTCGGCTGCGGTGGTGAAGATCTGGCTCTTCTTGACGGGGATGGTGGTGTTGCGCTCGATGAGCTTGGTGTTGATGCCGCCCATGGTCTCAATGCCCAGGGACAGGGGGGTGACGTCCAGCAGCAGCAGGCCCTTCACGTCGCCCACCAGGACGCCGCCCTGGAGGGCTGCACCCATGGCCACGCACTCATCGGGGTTGATGCCCTTGAAGCCTTCCTGGCCGGTGATCTTCTTCACGGCCTCCTGGACAGCGGGGATACGGCTGGAGCCGCCCACCATCAGGACCTTGGACAGGTCGGAGTTGCTCAGACCGGCGTCGGACATAGCCTGACGGACGGGGCCCATGGTGGCCTCCACCAGGTGTGCGGTCAGCTCGTTGAACTGGGCCCGGGACAGGGTCAGGTCCAGGTGCTTGGGGCCGGTGGCGTCAGCGGTGATATAGGGCAGGTTGATGGCGGAGGTGGTGACGCCGGACAGCTCGATCTTGGCCTTCTCAGCGGCCTCCTTCAGGCGCTGCATGGCCACCTTGTCGTTGGTCAGGTCGATGCCCTCTGCCTTCTTGAACTCGGCAGCCATCCAGTCCATGACGCACTTGTCAAAGTCGTCGCCGCCCAGACGGTTGTTGCCGGCGGTGGCCAGGACCTCGATGACGCCGTCGCCGATCTCCAGCACGGAGACGTCGAAGGTGCCGCCGCCCAGGTCGTAGACCATGATCTTCTGGTCAACTTCCTTGTCGAGCCCGTAGGCCAGGGCGGCCGCGGTGGGCTCGTTGATGATGCGCTTGACATCCAGACCGGCGATCTTGCCGGCGTCCTTGGTGGCCTGACGCTGGGAGTCGGAGAAGTAGGCCGGAACAGTGATGACGGCTTCCGTGACGGAGCAGCCCAGATAGGCTTCCGCATCGGCCTTCAGTTTCTGGAGGACCATGGCGGAGATTTCCGGGGGAGAATAGCTCTTGCTGTCGACATTGACTTTGTAGGCCGAGCCCATCTCACGCTTGATGGAAGCGATGGTGCGGTCGGGATTGGTGATAGCCTGACGTTTGGCTACCTGACCGACCATACGTTCGCCGGTTTTGGAAAAAGCTACGACAGACGGCGTGGTACGCGCGCCTTCGGCGTTGGCAATGACTACCGGTTCGCCGCCTTCCATAACGGCGACGCAGCTGTTGGTGGTTCCGAGGTCGATACCAATGATCTTACCCATAAAAACATACCTCCTGTTGAGATTGAATGTTGATTAACAAATACTCTTATATAAAAATGCTTAACGACAGATAAAAGAATGGAAAAGGATCAGTTGACGGTTTTCACCATGCTGAAACGGATGACTTTATCGCCCATACGGAAGCCTTTCTGGAATTCCTGAACGATTTCCCCTTCGCCCTTTGTCTCATCCTCTTCATGCATGACGGCATTATGGAGTTCGGGATCAAAGGTGGTGCCCAGCGCCTCGATGGGGTGAATGTTGAGCTTTGCGAGCGTTTCCGTGAATTCTTTCATGATCATTTCTACGCCGCGGCGGTAAGCTTCATCCGTGGTTTCCTGTGCGAGCGCGCGTTCCAGATTGTCGTACACCGGCAGGAAGCGCAGGACCGTGTCGGCCCGGACGTCCGCGTAGATGTTTTCGCGTTCGCGGGAACTGCGCTTGCGGTAGTTATCATACTCAGCCATAAGGCGGAGATAACGGTCGTGTTCGGCGGCATATTCGGCGTGGAGCTTTTCCAGTTCTTCCGCCTTTACATCGACGATCTCGGGAGTTTCGATCACTTCGGGTTCGGGAGTGGCTTCCTGTTCCGGGACCTCGGGCTCGTTTTTATGCTTCTTGCTGCTCATTTGCTGCTGCTGTCTCCTTTCAGGATCATCTTATCAAAACCGGGCGGCGGAGCATCTCCCGCCCCCAGAAGACGGCTGAGGCTGCTGGCTATAAAGCGCAGACGCGCAGCCACGCCGGAGTAATCCATTCGAGTGGGGCCGACCACACCGATGAGGCCCCGCATTCCGTCACCCGCATCATAGCTTACCATCACGACACTGGAATCATGCAATTCCTCCGCAAGGTTTTCCGGACCGATGATCATGTGTACGTCCTCGTCGCTGCTGCCGTTCGGCAGACTGAGAAGATGACCCTGATCGGCCAGATAACGCATGACGCGATGCGCTTTGTCGGGATCGCGGAATTCCGGCTGGCGGAGCAGGCGGCTTTCATCCGTGATGTAAGCCTCGCCGCTCTGCGTTTCGGACAATACTTCAATGGCAAATGCCGCGATGATGGAGGTGAGCCCCATGGTGTCACAGGCGGCCCGTTCGGTGGCATTGATCAGCACGGGCGTGATCTTGTCCTCCGTCATGTTGGTAAAGCCGGCGTTGAACAGGGCGGAGAGCTTCTGGACGGCGCTCTGTTCCACGGAAAAAGGCAGATGAACAAGCTTGTTCCGCACGCTGTTGTTGCTCATCAGGACCACGATGATAAAGGTGTTGGGGTCCACATAGATGAGATCGAAGCGCGAAATGGTGGCGGCACGCGGCGACGTAAGCGCCAGAGCGGGGTAATTGGTGAGCTGTGCCGTCAGTCGGCCGACATCGGCCATGAGCCTGTCAAGCTGCTGGATCTTCTGATTGAGTGTATCGTTGATGCGTTCCGTTTCCTCCTGCGAGAGACGCTGCCGCATCATAAGCTCGTCTACGTACAGGCGGTAGCCCTGCGGGGAGGGGATCCGGCCTGCTGAGGTGTGGGGCTGTTCGAGATAGCCCATGGCCGTGAGTTCAGCCAGCTCGTTGCGTATGGTAGCGCTGGAGAGCTTCAGCCCCGCCGCCTGGGCCAGCGTTTTGGACCCGACGGGTTCGGCACGCTCGATATATTCCTCCACCACCGCAGAGAGGATCTTTTTCTTTCTCTCACTGAGTTCCAACGGGTTTTCGCCTCCGCCTGTCCGGTCTCTGCCCTTTCCGGGATCGAGACTGGACCGATTTTGGCACTCTCGCCTTCTGAGTGCTAATTTAGCATGCTTTCCCCGATCTGTCAAGACCTTCCGCCGCAGACTTTACATTTTTCTGTCCGGCGGGACGCTGACGGCGTCGCCGCTGCGCAGGAAATAGAGGATGCCCTCACGTACGGGGAGGCCGAGCACGCGGCTGAGTGCGGTGAGGTAGATCTGCACCTGCGGCGTGTAGCGTTTGACCAGAGCCGCGGGCCCTTCGGGGGGGACATAGTCCGTTTTATAATCCACAACGGTGAGCTCATTGTTTTCTTCAAAGCAGCAATCGACCACGCCCTGCAGCAGGACTTCGTCGGTATCGCAGCCGGGTGTCAGCGTGTTGGCGGGACAGAGCAGGGAAAAGCGGAATTCCCGCCGTAACCGGTCGGCGTTCAAAATGCGCCGACCCGTTTCGGAGCGAAAGAAGCGAAGCAGGGCACGGACATCCACCGCCTCCAGCTGTTCCGCTGTCAGATTACCCAGAGCGGCAAGACGTTCTGCTTCTTTTCGGATCGATTCTGCGGAGTCTGTCCGGGAAAAATCCATGAGCTGCAGCGTCAGATGGGTGGCTGTGCCGCGTTCCGCCGCAGTCAGGCCGCGCTTCTGCAAAAGCTCCGGCCGCCGTACCGGACGGCGGGGCGGTGCATCGAGGACCGCTGCGTCCTCATCCGGGGGGAGGGGGAGTTTATAGGATGTCGCAGTGATTTTGGAAGGCATCGTCTCCGCCTGCGCACAGGGATAGACCCAGTTCAGACGCTGACAAAGTGCTTCATACACCGCATTGTCTTGTTCGTTGAAAGTATCCGGTTCGGGTTCGGTTCCGGATATACTGTCTGTTGCATCGGATCCCGCGAACATGTCAGACGGCTCGCAGATCTGCAGACCAATGGGACTGCCGTCCAGCAGCGCCGCACGCACCAGCCAGTGTGCCGGGGAGAGGTCGGTCTCCAGAAGCTGCGGCGCGACCGGGTTTGTGAGTCCGTCGCGCAGCTTTTCCAGTACGCGTTCCGGTTTGCGCCAGGCGCAGGAGATATAGATCCGCTCCCGTGCGCGCGTCATGGCTACATATAACACCCGGAGCGACTCGGAGAGACTTTCGCGGGCGATGCGCGCGGCAATGGCGCGGCGCGCCAGACCGGGGTATTCTATCCCGCGCTGCAGATCCGTGATCTTCGGCCCGAGCCCGAGGTTTTGATGCACGAGTACGGTGCGCCGCTCATCGTTACGGTTGAAGCGGCGGGCGGTGTCGGCGAGAAATACAACGGGGAATTCGAGGCCCTTGGATTTGTGGATGCTGAGGATACGCACGGCATTATCCGCCGGCGGAGCCGCGGCAGCCTGTTCTTCACCGTGCTCGGCAAGCCGGCGCAGCCAGGTGCCGAAACCGTACAGTCCGCGCCAGCCGTCCGCCTCATATTGACGGGTCAGTTCCGTGAAACGCTGCAGGTTTTCCCGCCGGGTCTCTCCGTCGGGAAGCGCCGCACAGAGCGTGTCCAGATGCAGTTCCTCTGTCATGTGCGCGGTAAGTCCCTCCACACCGAGATCCGGGGCGAGCTCACGCCAGTTTTCCAGCTGTTCCAGAAATCGTGCCGATCGAATTCCCAACGCGTCATTTTCGGCGGCGCGGAGCGTGAGTGCGGAGTAAAAATCGCCTGTGGAGGCCGATGAGCGTACCGAGGCCAGATCATCGGGGGTAAATCCGAACACCGGAGAACGCAGGACGGAGATGAGGGGGACATCCTGCCGGGGATTATCGATGACCGTCAGGAGGGACAAAAGCACGGAAGCCTCCTGCGATTGGAAGAAACCGGTGTCCTGTCCGGAGGCAACGGGAATACCTTCCCGCAGCAGCGTGCGTCGG
>JAUMXS010000009.1:16949-19634 GCA_030528965.1 Eubacteriales bacterium | reverse complement strand
GCTCTCCCTCTGGGAGAGCTGTCACCGAAGGTGACTGAGAGGGCCTCCGCGCCCATAAAATATGACTTGTATTTTGTGGGTCGCTATGTTATATTCATACAAGATATGGTGTTTATATTGGAGAGATACATAGAAATGAAAAAGTTCAACGATTTTCTGATGGCGGTGCTGGCGGGCGGAGCGATATCTCTGGGCGGCACCGTATTTCTGTCCCTGGACAATAAAGTACTGGGCGCCCTGCTGTTCTGTGTGGGACTGTTCATGGTCTGCACGCTGGGACTGAATCTGTTCACGGGCAAGGCCTGCTATCTGCCGGGAAAGGGCTGGGATTACGTACTTTTTCTGGTGATCGTCTGGGTCGGCAATCTTGTGGGCGCGGAACTGACGGCGGTTTTGCTGAAGCTGACGCGAGTGGGCGCGATGCTCTGCGAGAAGGCGGCGGGACTGTGCGCGGTCAAGGTGGGCGACGATTATCTGTCGCTGTTTATACTGGGTATTTTCTGCAACATCATGATATTCGTGGGTGTGGAAAGCTATCTTGCGAACAAGCATGAAGTGGGCAAATATCTCGGCATGATCCTCGGAGTCGTGGTATTCATCCTCTGCGGTTTTGAACATTGTGTAGCGGACATGTTTTACTTTGCGATGGGCGGCTGGCCGGCCGGGTCTCTGCCGGCGCTGGCGGTCATCACGCTGGGCAACACGGCAGGCGGGGTCATATTCCCGCTGTGTCTGCGGTTCCGGGACAAAGTGCTGAAGCAATAAGGAAAAAAACAAGGCCGGGATATTCGGTCCCGTCCTTTCGGGCCTCTCAATTCCTCGAAAAACCCCGTCGGTGAAACCCACCGGCGGGGTACTTTTTTGAAGTAATAGTGAAGAAGTAAAGCGGCGGCATGGTTATTCCTTATTCCTTCCCAAATCGGTCCCGATTTTCGTGAAGAGTGAAGAAATACGACATAACTGCGCATGAGCGGCACTCCCGGCTTTACGCCGATCAAAAACTGTGCTATTCTTTGTGCGGCGATTTCTCCGCTTTATCTAAAATCCGACGAAAAACAAGAGATAGAAAAAATGATGGAACTATTCACACTTTTGCTGTTTTGCGTATTTCTGCTCATATGCCTGCTGTTCGACCTTTCGATTTTATATGCTCTGGCGGCGGGGCTGGTTCTCTTTCTGCTGTACGGAAAACGGAAGGGCTACAGCCGTCGGGAACTGATGCAGATGACGCTTTCGGGCGTCATGACGGTCAAAAACATTTTGATCACCTTTGTATTGATCGGCATGCTGACGGCATTATGGCGGGAGGCCGGAACGATACCGGCGATCGTCTGTTACACGGCGAAGCTGATCCGGCCGTCTGTATTTCTTTTGATGGCCTTTCTTCTCAACTGTCTCCTGTCGATTTTGACGGGGACGGCCTTCGGCACTGCGGCGACCATGGGTGTCATCTGTACGACAATCGCCGCCGCCATGCAGGTAGAACCTCTGCTTGTGGGCGGAGCGGTCCTTTCGGGTGTGTTTTTTGGGGATCGCTGCTCCCCTGTTTCGACCAGTGCGCTTCTTGTGTCGGAGCTGACGGGCACAAACATTTTCCGGAATATCAAAAACATGCTCCGCACCGCGCTGGTGCCGTTTATTGCTGCGTGTACCGTCTATGGTCTGGCTGGTGCATTTTCCGTGCGATCGGAAGCGACTGTGGATATTGAATCGATATTCGGCCGTGTTTTCGCACTGAACTGGGTCGTGCTGCTGCCGGCGCTTGTGATTCTGGCGCTGTCTCTGATGCAGATCAATGTAAAGATTGCCATGACGGCCAGCATACTTGTTTCCATTCCGATCTGCCTGTTTGTGCAGGATACTCCGGTCGGGGAGCTGCCTTCGCTTTTACTGACGGGATTTCGCGCATCTGACCCGGAAATAGCCGCCATGCTGAACGGCGGAGGCATCCAGTCCATGCTGCGTGTCGCGGCTATAGTCTGTTTATCCTCGTCTTATTCCGGAATTTTCCAAAAGACCGGTCTGCTCCTCCCGGCAAAGCAAATGATCTCCCGTCTGTCCGCGCGCACGAATCCTTATACGGCAACGTTGGCAACATCCATCGTGGCCGGAATGATCGCCTGCAATCAGACATTGGCGATCATGCTGACCGATCAGCTCTGCAGTCAGGAAGAACGGGACAAGACGCGCTTTTCGATTTTCCTGGAAGACACTGCTGTGCTGGTTTCCCCGCTGATCCCCTGGTCTATTGCGGGCGCCGTTCCCCTGGCAACCATCGGTGCCCCGTCCTCCAGTGTTATCTTCGCCTGCTTTTTGTACTTTGTCCCTGTCTGGAGACTGATCACGGAAGCGATCCGAAAGCGCCGGGAATGCGAAAAATCGACCCCGATTTAAGTTCGGCTGATGCCGCCATCCGGCGGCATGGTTTTGATCATCCGCGCAGCGGATACCGCACTTCTTCCCTATTCACTATTACTTATTACTTCCCAAAAATCGACCCGTGAGTTTTAGTGAAGAGTAAATAGTGAAGAAGTAAGAAGTAAAAATCGACACCCTTCTGGCGAAGGATGTCGATTTTTGGCACCCCCGGCGCGACTCGAACGCACTACATTCCGCTTAGGAGGCGGACCCTCTATCCCGGTGAGGTACGGGGGCATGATTTAAGATTTTTCCCAATGGGGAGAA
>JAUMXS010000009.1:282-16849 GCA_030528965.1 Eubacteriales bacterium | reverse complement strand
AGGGTCCGCCGACGCGAGCGTGAGCGAGCCGCCGCAGGTGCGGCGCTTTTAAATCTGCGGACGGGGCCCCCGCAAAACATCGTTTTGTGGGGTATCTCACTCTATCCCGGTGAGGTACGGGGGCATGATTTAAGATTTTTCCCAATGGGGAGAACGGACCGCAATCACTCGGAAAGAGGGTCCGCCGACGCGAGCGTGAGCGAGCCGCCGCAGGTGCGGCGCTTTTAAATCCGCGGACGGGGCCCCACAATGAAGTAAGAAGTAATAGTGAATAGTGAAGAAGTAAAAAACGGGCAGGCCGTTCCGAAGGGGCGGAGGATATTGTAAAGGAAAGGCGTGAGAATGTCAAGTGAGGCGGGGGAATAACGCGAGGAAACGCTTGATTTACAGGCAATAAAGTGATAAAATAAGGAAATGATTCTAAGTTGAGCGGCGGCACCCGCCGCGGGATGGGAAGGGGTCCGAAAAGATGGATAACAAAGAAAAGACGATGGAAAAAGTCGTAGCTCTTTGCAAAGGGCGCGGCTATATATTTGCCGGCAGTGAGATCTACGGCGGACTGGCCAATACCTGGGACTACGGTCCTCTGGGTGTGGAGTTCAAGAACAACGTAAAGCGTGCATGGTGGAAGAAGTTTGTACAGGAAAATCCGTACAACGTCGGACTGGACGCGGCCATTCTGATGAACCCGCAGGCGTGGGTAGCTTCCGGCCACGTCACGAACTTCAACGATCCTCTGATCGACTGCAAATCCTGCAAGATGCGCCATCGCGCGGACAAGCTGATCGAAGCCTGGTGCAAAGAGACCGGTTTTGAAGCGAATGTCGAAGCGATGACGAACGACGACATGGTCGCCTTCATCGAAGAGCAGAACATTCCCTGCCCCGGCTGCGGCAAATCCGACTTCACCGGCATCCGCAAGTTCAACCTGATGTTCAAGACGCACCAGGGCGTAACGGAAGACACCGGCACGGAAGTATATCTTCGTCCGGAAACGGCGCAGGGCATCTTCGTAAACTTCAAGAACGTCCAGCGTACGACCCGCCGCAAGATCCCGTTCGGCATCTGCCAGGTAGGCAAGAGCTTCCGCAACGAGATCACGCCGGGCAACTTCACCTTCCGCACGAGAGAATTCGAGCAGATGGAACTGGAGTTCTTCTGCGAGCCGGACACCGACCTCGAGTGGTTTGAATACTGGCGTGAGTTCTGCCACCAGTGGCTGCTTGAGCTGGGCATGAAGGATGAGAGCCTGCGTCTGCGCGACCATGGTCCGGAAGAGCTGTCCTTCTACTCCAAGGCGACGACGGACTTTGAATATCTGTTCCCGTTTGGCTGGGGCGAACTGTGGGGCGTTGCGGACCGTACCAACTACGACCTGACGCAGCACCAGAACACCTCCGGTCAGGATATGAGCTACTACGATCAGGAAAAGAACACGAAGTACATTCCGTACGTCATTGAGCCGTCTCTGGGCGCGGATCGTGTAGCGCTGGCATTCCTGTGTGAAGCCTATGACGAAGAAGTCATCGATGAGGCGAAGAACGATGTGCGTACGGTCCTGCACCTGCATCCGGCGCTGGCTCCCTTCAAGTGCGCGATCCTGCCTCTGTCGAAGAAGCTGGCCGGCCCCGCGAAGGAACTGCATGAGCAGCTGAGCCGTGAATTCATGTGCGATTATGACGACACCGGATCGATCGGCAAGCGCTATCGCCGTGAGGACGAGATCGGCACGCCGTACTGCATCACGGTGGACTTCCAGACTGTCGGCGACGACAAGACGGAAGCTGACCACTGCGTGACCATCCGTGAGCGCGACAGCATGTCTCAGGTCCGTATTCCCATTTCGGAAGTAGCGGCCTATATTCGCGAGAAAGTACAGTACTGATCGAAGATCGGGACCCGAATAAACAACAAAGGGGCCGTCCGTCAAAGTAAAACGGCGGACGGCCCATAAAGAAAGTGGAAGGCGGCGTCGAAGTACGTAGGAACCCGTTCCGTGAAAACGGGGCGGATTTTTTCAATTCAACGAAAAAAGAGGCGACATTCGGATGAAGCAGAACCATGAACCATCCGGACAAACGAAAAAGACGGGTCTGGCGCATCTGCGAAGCTGGGGCGACAAATTCTGGATTCGTTTGCTGCTGCTCAGTCTTTGGGGACTGGGTCTTGGACTGGTGTGTCTGTTTTTTGCGAAGGCGAACTACGGACGGGAGATGTTCCGGTCGTATTTTGACATTCCGCTGACGATCATATTAAATCTGTTCCCGCTCATCTGGGCGTCGTATATTCTCTACGGACTCACGAATCGGGTCTGGCTGACGGTACTGGTGAGCGGAATTTTTTTCAGTACGGCAGCACTGGCCAATTATTTCAAGATCCTGTTCCGGGGCAATCCGATGATGTGGATCGATTTCGGATATTTCTTCGAAGCACTGGACATATCGGCGGTGCAGGGATATTCGCTGCCGGTGACGCCGTCCATTGCGTTGACCTACGGAGCGATCATCGCGGGGACGATATTCTGTGCGGTATTGGTCCGGGGAAAGTTCCGGTCTATTAAGACGCGGCTTGCGTGGATCCTGGTATGGGCTCTGGTGGGCGGCGCTTTGTGGCCGACGGTATACCGGAGCGAAGAGATCTACAAAAAGACGGAAAATCTGGACGTGGAACTTTCGAACTCGCGCTGGCTTTCGCCGTGGAACGAGACGGACCAGTATGTCAGCCGGGGTTATATTTATCCTCTGATCTACAGCGCGAAGCAGGTGGTAAACACAGCTCCGTCGGGATATACGGAGCGGAATGCCTCCGAGATCCTGTCTGCATATAAGGATCAGGCGCCGCTGGAAGAGGAAGAAAAGGTACACTTCATCTGCATCATGCTGGAAGCGTACAACGACATGAGCGATCTCATGGGCCTCACGTTTACGGAAGAGGCCGACCCATACGCCTTTTTCCATAAACTGCAGGAAGAAGGCGTAACGGGAAAACTGGTAACGAACATCTTCGCGGGCGGAACGATCGACACGGAGCGCTGTGTGATCACGGGTTCGACGGAGATGTATGAATACCGGACAGACGCGTGGTCCTATGCCCGCTGGTTCGGAGAACAGGGATATAAAACGGAGTTCCACCATCCTTTCTACGGCTGGTTCTATAATCGTCAGAACGTGATGGACTATCTGGGCTTCGATGAGGTCCACTTCCGGGAAACGCTGTATGCGATGCCCTGGGACGATACCTTCATGATGGATGACGGGGCATTTGATATCCTGACGGGCCGGCTGAAAGATTCGGCGGCGAAGGATGAGCCGTTCTTCGGCTTCATGGTCACATACCAGAACCACGGGCCGTATGCGGTGAACTATCTGTATGACACGGAGAGAGAATATATATCGGCGGACGGGATCCGGCCGGAGAGTTATTATATTCTGAACAATTATCTCTGGGGCATCCGGGAGACGGACAAGGCGCTGGAGAAAATGATCGAAGAATACCGTGCGATGGAAGAGCCGGTGGTCGTTCTGCTGTTTGGGGACCACAATCCCTGGCTGGGGGACGGAAGCTTCGTGTATGAAGATATGGGCATCGACTTAAGCCGCCAGACGGACGCGAGTTTCTATGACTTCTACGAAACGCCGTGGGTATTCTGGGGAAACGAAGCGGCAAAGGAAGCGCTGGATATGCCGCTGAGCGGAGAAGAAGGCGGAACGTTCTCGCCCTATCTTCTGATGCCGCGTGTTTTCGAACTCTGCGGCTGGAAAGGACCCGGCTGGACACAGATGGGACGGGAACTGGGCGAATATCTGGATGTGGTCCATATCGCAGGACTGGTCCGGGAAAACGGAAAGCTCACGGATGAAGCATCCGAAAAGGCGCAGGCGGTACTGGACCGGTATCTGAAGGTACAGTACTATTTAAAAGAAACGAATTGACATTCAGCAATGTATAGCGATAAACAACAGGAAAGAGAGGACGCAAGATGGAAAGAACGTATATAGGAGATGTACAGGGAACCGGCGAACGCATGAAGATCCAGGGTTTCGTGGAGAATCTGCGGAACAAGCGGACGATGGCGTTTCTGGTCATCCGTGACATAACGGGCAAACTGCAGGTAACGGTGGAAAAGAGCAAGAACGAGGCTCTGATTCCGGTGATTGACAGTCTGAGCATCGGTTCATTCGTAACGGCGGAAGGCCCGGTCGTGAGCAACGAATATGTCAAGATGGGCGGCAAAGAGATGCTTCCGGATACGATGCAGATCGAGAGCATCGCGGAAGCCTTCCCGATCAAGGAGGATTCTTCGATCGATCTGCGCATCGATTATCGCTGGCTCGATCTGCGGTCCGAGCGCAATACGCTGATCTTCCAGGTCCAGACGACATTGGTAGCGGCGATGCGTCAGTTTATGCTGGATCATCATTTCATGGAGATCCATACGCCGAAGCTGATCGGCGCGGCGAGTGAGAGCGGCGCGGACGTTTTCGAGCTGGGCTACTTTGACCGCAAGGCATACCTGAGCCAGAGCCCGCAGTTCTATAAGCAGATGGCGATGGCCTCGGGATTTGACCGTATCTTTGAAGTCGGCCCGGTATTCCGCGCGGAGAAATCCTTCACGAACAAGCATGCCACCGAGTTCACCGGCTTTGATATGGAAATGAGCTGCATCGAAAGCTTCCGTGACGTCATGGCCTTTGAAGCGGAGCTGCTGCAGTACTGCCTTGCGCAGGTCAAGGAACGCTGGGGCGAGAAGATCAAGGAAGTATTCGGTCTGGAAGTGATCGTACCGACTCTCCCCTTCCCCGAAATGAAGCTGGAAGATGTATATCGGGAACTGGAAGAACGCTACGGCTTCACGGTACCGGAAGAAGAAAAGAACGACCTCACGACGGAGGCGGAGAGACTCTGTGCCCAGTTGTCCATGGAAAAGTTCGGCCACGAATTCCTGTTCATCACGGATTACAAGCCCGAAAAGCGTGCTTTCTATCATATGCGTGACGAAAACGGCATGCCTTTGGGCTATGACCTCATCTGGCGCGGCGTGGAGATCACGACGGGCGCACAGCGTGAGCATCGCTATGAGCAGCTGAAGGCGCAGGCGGATGAAAAGGGACTGGGCGAAGATGTCAAGTTCTATCTGGAGTTCTTCCGCTACGGCTGCCCGCCGCACGGCGGATTTGGTCTGGGCATCGACCGCATGACCATGCTGATCCTGGGCATCACGATCAAGGAAGTCATGTTCCTGTTCCGCGGCCCGAACCGTCTGACTCCCTGACGACGAAGGGTCATGCATCCGTTCAGCCGTCCCATATACGGTGGGAAGGCATCGGTAAAGGATGAAAACGGACAGAAAAACCCCCGAAAAACTTTTGCACAGGTTCCGCAATTGTGGAAAACATAGATGTTCACATCTGTGGAAAAAGGAACCATCCGAAAAGGGCTGAAGCGAGCTGTGGAAAACCGTCTAAATTATCAACAGGGAACTGCGGAAAATTTTTCTAACAATTTCAAGGCCTCAGCCCACTTTTCCACAAAGCATTCCTTCTACTGACACTACTACTACAAATATATTCTTTCTATCTGTCTGATAGATAGAGAACGAAAGATATGAGGAGGACGGAAAATGAAATTCATCGGAGAGAAACAGTGGTTTCTGACGGCGGTGACGACAGCGTCGCGTGCATCTGCGGCGCGGAGTCCGATTGCGGTGCTGGAAGGTCTGCTGCTCTGTGGGAGCACCGGTTCAAGTGATGTGGAAATAACGGGATACGACCTGAAGAAAGGGATCCGGACGCATTTTGCGGCGGATGTAAAAATCGGCGGCCGTATTGTTTTGAGTGCAAAGGTACTGGGTGATATTCTGCGGAAACTGCCGGACGGGGCAGTGAGCGTGGAATGTGAAGATAACGGCCGGACTGTTATCAAAGGCGGCCGGACGGCATACGAGATGCAGGCGATGGATGCCGGCGAATATCCCGAACTTCCGGAAGTGGAAGGTGACGCGGAGCTGAAAGTTCCCCGGGATACGCTGGTTTCGATGATCGATGAGACGATCTTCTCTCTGTCGGACAACGAAAGCCGCCCGATCTATACCGGCGCTCTGTTTGAAACGGAAGGCGAGGATATCACGATCGTCGCGCTGGACGGTTTCCGGCTGGCGCTGCGGCATGAAAAACTCGAAGGCAGTGAGATGCAGGCGGAAAAGTTTGTCGTTCCGGGAACGGCACTGTCCGACGTGGGCAAATTGTTCACGGAGGAGGACGAGCTTTATATCGGAGTAGGAAGCCGGCATATCAGTCTGCGCGGAGATAAGACGGAACTGATCAGCCGTCGGCTGGAGGGAGATTTTCTGGATTACAGAAAGAGCATTCCCTCGAATTTCACACTGGAATTCAAGGCGGAGCGTTCGGATCTGATCCGGTGTGCGGACCGTGTTGCGCTGTTTGTAGATGACAGAACGCGGCATCCGCTGCGCTGTGTGTTTGGGGATTCGGAACTATGGATCCGCTGCAATACACCGATGGGCCGTGCGGAAGACGTGTGCGCGGTGGACGGAGACGGCAAAGGATTCGAGATAGGATTCAATAACCGATATCTGCTGGAAGCGCTGCGTGCTGCGCCTGCGGATCAGCTGAAACTGAGCTTCAATACTTCGACATCTCCCTGTGTGATCCGGGCGGCGGACGGAGAAGAAAAGTTTCTGTATCTGGTCCTGCCGGTGCGGCTCCGTTCGGAGGAATAAGGAAGAATTATGGCAGAAACGATCGGGATCGAAACGGAATATATCCGGCTGGACAGTTTTCTTAAGTACGCCGGTCTATCCATGACGGGCGGAGAAGCGAAAGAATGGATCCAGGCGGGTCTGGTAAAGGTGAACGGCGAGCTTTGTCTGCAGAGAGGAAAAAAGCTCCGACCTGGGGATGAAGTCATCCTGGAGATAGACGGCGACAGGCGGGAGCTGAAAGTGGATGCGGATCATTGAACTGGAAACAGAAGGATTCCGGATGCTCGCGGATCAGAAAATAGAATTCTGTGAAGGCACGAATATCATACTTGGTGCGAACGCGCAGGGAAAAACGACGCTTCTGGAAGCGGCGTACCTGATGACGGGCGCACCGAGTTTTCGTGCGCGCTATGACCGGGAGCTGATCCGGTTTGACGGCGACATGACGATCATCCGCGGCAAGGTGGAATCCGGCGGCCGGGAGCAGAAGATAGAGCTGCGGATCCGGCGCGGAACGGGCCGAAGAAGTTTCCGGAACGGGGTAAAATCTTCAAGCGCGGAACTGGGAGACGTACTGCGGGCCGTGATATTCAGTCCGGATGATCTGCAGCTGGTTAGAGGCGGACCGGGACTGCGCAGGCAGCAGATAGACCGTGCGATCGGACAGCTGCGGCCGGGCTACGCGCGCCGGCTGACGGAATATGAGCGAGTGCTGGAACAAAAGCGTGCGATTTTGCGGGGATGGCATGAGAAAGCATCCCTGCTGGAAATGCTGGAAGAATACTCGGCGGCGCTCTGTGCCGCATCGGTGCATATAATACGGGCACGCGCGTCGTATGTGCGCAGGCTGGGAGAAGAGGCCGGAAGGATCCACGGTGAGTTCACGGACAAGCGGGAAGAACTTCGGCTGCGATATCGCTGCGGAGCGGGCATCGAGGATGCGGAAGCCCCGGCACGGGAGATATACGAGAAACTGTATACGCGTCAGGCGGAACTGCGTCAGGCGGAGCTGGACTCGGGACTGTGTCTGGTCGGCGCGCACAGGGATGAGATGGAAATAGAGGTATCGGGCCGGGAGGCACGGGCCTATGCGTCACAGGGTCAGGCACGTACGGCAGCGATATCCGTAAAGCTGGCGGAGCGTGAGATACTGGAGAAGGAGACGGAGGAAAGTCCTATTCTTCTTTTGGACGATGTATTGTCGGAACTGGATGCGGGACGCCGGAGCTATCTGCTGCATCGATTGGGCGGCAGTCAGACGCTGATCACGAGCTGTGAGGAAACGGAGCTTGGCCCGGCGAGGTATTATCTGAAGGGTGGGAAGGTATATCCCACCTTTGCTGTTTGAGACTATGGGAAAACGGCAGGCGCAGGCGCAGATCGCTGTGCGGTGAGAAGGAGAAAGAGAATGAAAAAAGCAGGATTTATCGGAACGGGAACGATGGGCAGCGCGATGGCTCGCGCAGCGATCAGCGGTGTCGGCGCAGAAAACGTGATCGTGAGCAACCGGACAGTCACGAAGGCGGTCGCATTCAGCATGGAAACAGACTGTGCGATGGCGAAGAATAACCTCGAAGTGGCGCGTGAGAGCGAGATCGTTGTATTGTGCGTCAAGCCGCAGGGCCTGCGTGCGGTGCTGGAAGAGATCGCGCCGGTTTTGGCAAAACGGGAGGATCGGTTTATACTGGTATCCCTGGCCGTGGGGATCACGATGGAAAAGATCCGGGAATATGCCGGCGGAGAGTATCCGGTGGTACGAATGGTGCCGAACACGCCGGTGCAGGTCGGCTGCGGCTATACGGTATTCTGCTGTGACGGCGTGACGGAAGACGAGAAGGCAGAGATGCTGAGGATGTGGAAGAGTGCGGGTGAATTTGAGGAGCTGGGTGAAGGGCTTCTGGAAGCGGCGGGCGTATTGAGCGGCTGCGGACCTGCATATATGTATCTCTGCATGGAAGCGATGGCGGACGGAGGCGTATTGTGCGGCCTGCCGCGGGCCAGCGCGGTAAAGATGGCGGCGAGCGCGGCACGCGGAGCCGCCGAACTGGTCCTGAAGACGGGACGGCACACGGGAGAACTGCGGGATGCGGTATGCAGTCCCGGCGGAAGCACGATCCGCGGCGTAGCTGCGATGGAAGACGGAGGCGTGCGCGCGGCAATGATCCGGGCGGTGCGTGCGTCTTATGAGAGGACGAAAGAACTGGGAGGCTAATAGAGCATGGCGATTCGGCTTATTGCGACGGATATAGACGGTACGCTCATATACGGATGCCGTGAAGAGCCCACGGAACGGGTCAAAGCGGCGCTGCGCGCGGCGCAGGAAAAGGGCGTAAAAGTGGCGCTGGCGACGGGACGCATGCCGGTGGCATCGCGGTTCTACACGCGTTGGATGAGCGAGGATGCGATGGCAGTATTCGCCAACGGAGCGCTTCTGGCGAAGCCGGGCGGCGAAGTGGAACAGGAAGTCGGGATGGATCCCGACGGAGCGCGCGAGGTCTGGGACCGCGGGATCGCGTTGGGTCTGGGCGTTGTGGCGTGGACGAAAAGCGGATTGTATCTGAACCGTGAAGACGGTCCGATGAAGGTATATCGGGGCGTGGCGATCTGCGCGCCGGTATGGACGGCAAAGGTCATAGAAGACGTGGAAGAAGTCATTCCGGAAGGTATCGTCAAGATGCTGTGGGTGGCGGAAGAAGCGGTGATCGACGAGGTCCTGAAGGATCTGGATGCGGAAGGGATCCCGGGCGTGCATTACATGCGCTCGGAGAAGGAATATATAGAGATGGTACGTCCCGGAGTGAGCAAAGGGACGGGGCTGGCACTGCTGGCGGAGCGAATGGGACTGCGTCGGGATGAGATCATGGCGGTCGGAGATGAGATGAACGATCTGGCGATGATCGAATATGCGGGGTATGGGATCGCGATGGGCAGTGCGCCGGAAAAGGTTCGGCAGGCGGCCGTATATACGACCGGGACGGCGGAGGAGGATGGCCTTGCTCTGGCGATCGAACGGTTTGTATTGGGAGAGAAGGCATAGACATATGAAATATCTTCGGCAGGAGAAGGGTTTTTATCGGCGTGTGCTGGGCTTGATGCTGCCGCTGACGGCACAGAATTTCATCACCTCATCCCTTTCTCTGGCGGATACGTTTATGGTCGGTGTTCTGGGAGAACGGGAGCTTGCGGCGGTAACGATGGCGAACACGCCGTTTTTTCTGGCGCTTCTTCTGTGTTTCGGACTGCAGAGCGGCGTAGGGGTACTGGTTGCGCAGTACCACGGGCGCGGCGGCGGAATGAATGCGATCAACCGGATCCTGGGCATAGGACTATGGACCTCGATGGGCGCGACATTTCTGCTGGGACTTGTGGCGGCACTGTTCCCGGAAGGAATCATGCGGCTTTTGACGAATAACGAAAGTCTTGTGGAACCGGGCGCAGCGTATACGAGGATAGCGGGATTCTCCTATTTTTTTGCATCGATCAGCGGAATGTATCTGGCGGTCCGGCGCAGCATGTCGGAACCGAGACTGGGTGCCGTCATTCTGTGCGGTTCGGGAATCCTGAATATATTTTTAAACTGGGTATTGATCTTCGGAAAGCTGGGCTTTCCGGCGATGGGAGTATCGGGTGCTGCGCTGGCAACGCTGATCAGCCGCATGCTGGAAGTGGTCGCGGTCATACCCTGTGCGCTGCGCAGTAAGAGTCTGAAGCTGAAGGCGGAACTGCTGCTGCGTCCCGGCAGAGAGATGGGACAGGATTTTGTGAAATACTGTCTGCCGGTAGTCTGCAACGAATTGCTGTGGTCACTGGCATTCTCGTCATATTCGGTCATACTCGGACACATGCCGAACAACACGCCGCTTCTGGCGGCATATACGCTGGTAGGCAATCTGGATAAACTGCTGACGGTGGCGATATTTGCCTGCGGCTCGGCGGCGGCGGTGATCATCGGTCGGGAGATCGGAATGGGACATCGCGAAACGCTGTACAGCAAGGCGATGGCGTTGAATATGGTGGCGCTGGGCTTTGGCCTGCTCTGTACGGTACTGATGCTGTTGACGCGAACATTTCTGGCGCGGCAATATCTGTTCCCGCTGATGGATTTCGGCGCGGAAGCGTCGGAGACCGCGCTGTATATGCTGCTGGTACTGTCGATCTTCTCACCGCTGCGCAGTGTGACGCTCACGAATATAATCGGGGTATTCCGCGGCGGCGGAGATGTAAGGTATGCGCTGTATCTGGATCTGATCCCGATGTTTGCGTTCTGCGTGCCGCTGGCCGCGCTCACGGGACTGGTGCTGGATCTGGGGATCCGGGTGGTGTATATCATCATATATTGTGACGACGTGATAAAAGCGCTGATCGGACTGCCCCGGCTTGTTTCCGGCCGGTGGATCCATGTGGTAACAAGAGAGGAATGTACTTGAGAATCGATGAGGGATACGCTATAATAAAAAGCAGGACCGAAAGATAATTTAAGGCAGACCGAAGGAAAAAAGGAAGCTGGACCGGATAAGGAGCTGAAGAAATGATAGATTTGACGATCAATCGCGAAGTATGGGCGCGGAACGTACGGAAAGCGCGGGAAAACGGCGTGGTGATCCCGACGTTTGCGCAGATGAAGGATCCTCGTTTGGTACCGGAAGAGGCACAGGAAAAGCTGAAGACGACGGGTCTGTGGGACATAGATCCGGTGAACCTGTACCGCATTACATGGAAGAACGAGCCGAAGGCGAGCGGCGGACTGTTCGGAGCGCCGAATTATATTGAATTTCCGAAAGAACTGACGGGCGTGAACTGCCGGATATTTGCCCTGGTGGGAAAATATTTCCCGACCGGCTGTCACAAGGTAGGCGCGTCGTTCGGCTGTCTGGTGCCGCGGCTGGTGACCGGACAGTTTGATGCGGAACGGCAGAAGGCGGTATGGCCGAGCACGGGCAACTATTGCCGCGGCGGAGCGTTCAACTCCCGCCTGCTGGGCGTGTATTCGATCGGAATTCTGCCGGCGGAGATGAGCCGGGAACGTTTTGAGTGGCTTCGGAACATAGCGGGAGAGATCATTGCGACTCCGGGCTGTGAATCGAACGTGAAGGAGATCTTTGACAAGACGGCGGAACTGCGTCAGGACAGTCAGAATATGATCTTCAACCAGTTCGAGGAGATGGGCAACCATCTGTGGCACTATGAGGTCACGGGCCGGGCCATCGCGGAAGCCTTTGAGAATCTGAAGACTGCGGGCCAGCGTCTGGCAGGCGTGTGCTTCACGACGGGCAGCGCGGGCACGATCGGTGCCGGCGACTATCTGAAGGAGCAGTATCCGGGCCTGAAGATCGGCGCGGGAGAGGCTCTGCAGTGTCCGACGCTGCTGGACAACGGCTTCGGCGGACATCGGATCGAGGGTATCGGGGACAAGCATGTGCCCTGGATCCATAATGTAAAGAACACGGATATGGTCATCTCGATCGACGATAATGACAGCCAGAATCTGACGAGACTGTTCAACGAGCCGGAAGGCCGGGCATTTCTGAAGAATGAGCTTGGTGTGGACGAAGAAACGGTCGAAAAGCTGGGTCTTCTGGGCATTTCGGGCATTGCGAACCTGCTGTGCTGCATCAAGATGGCGAAGTACTATGAGCTGGGCGAGAACGACGTGCTGGCGACGGTACTGACGGACAGCATCGAGATGTACGGCTCGCGGATCGAAGAGCTGCGTGAGCGCGACGGAGCGTACAGTGACAAGGCTGCGGCGGTGGATTATGCGCGGCATCTGGGCGGCCAGAGAACGGATCATATGCTGGAGCTGGGCTACCGTGAGCGCAAGCGGATCCACAATCTGAAGTACTACACCTGGGTGGAACAGCAGGGCCGCACGGCGGCGGAGCTGGATGCACAGTGGTATGATTACGATACCTTCTGGGGCAGTGTCCACGGTCAGGCGGCGGAGATCGATGCTCTGATCAATGAATTCAATGAAGCCGTAAAGAAGTAAAAAAATCGGAAGTTCATCCGATGAAAAAAACATACGGGAGGCAATCATAATGACGATAGTTGAGAATTGTCCGTGCAAAAAGGAAAACTGTGTACGCCACGGAAAATGTGATGAATGCAGAGAGCATCATGCCAAGACCGGAAAACCGGTAGCCTGTGAGAAAGAGTAAATAGAGGACCCCCCAAAGGCTCCCTTGTCAGAGGAGCTGTCAGCAAAGCTGACTGAACTTGGCTCTCCCTTTGGGAGAGCTGGCGGCGAAGCCGACTGAGAGGGCCTTGGCTCTCCCTCACCTCACGACACCGTACTTCCCCTCAAGGCTCCCTTACCTATTCACTCTTCACTATTACTTATTACTTTTCGGCGCGGCAGCGCCCAAGATTCCCCTTGTCAGGTCAGCCGTCCGCAAAAAAGGAAGCGCCCTCCACGATGGAGGGCGCTTCCTTTTATATACATATATAAGGTTAAGTATCGGACACAGCCGGATGGGAAAGGTCCCCGGGAACCTGGGGATCCTTCTCGGGTGCCAGATATCCGCGATCCCGGAGCCGGGCAACGATCTCGTCCAGGATACGCTCGGAATCGGCGCGGATGGTGTGGTAATGATATCCGCCGGTGATGTTCATGAGTTCGACGGACTTACCGGTACGCACGCCCTCGATAAAGAGAAGGACCTGCTGGCGCGAGGAGATATTGAGAGGGGCGGAAAGTTTACCGTAAACCTTGTGCCGAACAAAAACATCGACGACGGTGCCGCCGAGATCGACAATGGTGCAGAGTTCATCTTCGGTCTGATCGGAACTGTGCCGCAGTTTGACGATGCGTTCGGCGAGGGGGGATTTCTGGAGGACATAGCCCTGATGGGTGGAGAGGATATCGTAACCCTGCCCTTTGAGGAGGGCGATATCCTGCACGATGATCTGTCTGGACACATGAAACAGCTGTGCCAGAGCGCTCCCCGAGACAGCATTTTTTTCGGTCATCAGGAGAGCAGCGATGGATTTTCTTCTTTCGACCGCTTTCATGCCGGATCCTTTCTTTGGTTAAATCGCATGAAGATTTTTGAGGGAGAAGTCAAGGATGGGCGCGGAATGGGTGAGAGCGCCGCAGGAGATATAATCCACGCCGATATCGACGAGTTTGGAGATATTCTCGCTTGTAACGTTGCCGCTGCATTCGGTGACGGCCTTGCCGGCGCAGAGTTTGACGGCTTCGCGCATATCGTCGACGTTCATATTATCGAGCATGATAATATCGGCGCCGGCCTCGAGGGCATCGCGGAGCATATCGAGGGATTCGACTTCGATCTCGATCTTCTGAACGAAGGGGGCATAATCTCTGGCCATAGCGACGGCTTCTTTGACGCCGCCGGCGGCGTTGATGTGGTTATCCTTGAGGAGGATCCCGTCGCTGAGGTTATAGCGATGGTTATGGCCGCCGCCGACTTTGACGGCGTATTTCTCAAAGAGGCGCATATTGGGGGTCGTTTTACGGGTATCGAGCAGTTTGGTATTGGTATCCTTGAGCATGGAGGCGACGGAGTGGGTATAGGTAGCGATACCGCTCATTCTCTGGAGGTAATTGAGGGCGGTGCGCTCACCGGAGAGGAGAACGCGGATATCGCCGCGGATACGGCCGATGACGTCACCGTTTTTGACAGCGTCACCGTCTTTGCAGGTAAAGGTGGCCTCGATATTCTCATCGAGGATGGTATACACTCGTTTAAAGACGTCCAGACCGGCGACGATGCCGTCCTGTTTACAGATGAGTTCCACTTCGCCGAGGCGGAATTCGCGCATGACGGAGTTGGTGGAGATATCTTCGCTGTCGATATCCTCTTTGAGAGCACTGCGGATCTGGTCATCGGCGTTGAGTCTAATGGAGATATTATTCATAATATTACTTTTCCTTTTCAATCGCTTCGAGTACGGCCTGCTTATATTCAGCCTGATAGTTTTGATAGAGGGATTCGTCGATCTCGGTTTCGACGGGCAGGTCGGTGACGGAATAATGGGCGGAGATATGCCGCGCGGCGCGTTTGGCAAAGACGAGGCTTTCGAGGAGGGAATTGCTGGCGAGACGGTTTTTGCCGTGGACACCGTTGCAGGCGGTCTCACCGACGGCATAGAGGCGATCCATGGAGGTTTTGCCATGGGTATCGACATCGATACCGCCCATGAAATAATGCTGGGAGGGGACGACGGGGATGGGTTCCTTGGTAACGTCATAGCCCTCATCGAGACAGTGCTGATAGATATTGGGGAAATGGGTCATGATCTTTTCGACGGGGATCGGAGCGAGGGAGAGCCAGACGTGTTCGGAGCCTTCCTTTTTCATTTCCTCATGGATGGCGTTGGTAACGACGTCACGGGGGAGCAGTTCATTGACGAAGCGCTCACCTTTGGAGTTCAGGAGGACAGCGCCCTCACCGCGGACGGATTCGGAAATCAGGAATTTGCGTCCTTCCTTATGCGTAAAGAGGGTGGTGGGGTGGATCTGGATGTAATCGATGTTGCGGAGTTTGATATCGTATTTCAGAGCCAGCGCCAGAGCATCGCCTGTGAGGTGGCGATAGTTGGTGGAATGCTGGAAGAGACCGCCGATGCCGCCGGTGGCGAGGATGGTATAGTTGGCGTGGATGGCGGAATATTCTCCGTTCAGGTTATGACCGATGATGCCGCGGCATTCGTTTTTCTCACGGACGAGATCGACCATGGTAAAGTTTTCGATCAGGGTGATATTTTTCCGTTTCCGGGCGGTATCGAGGAGATGGGAAGTGATCTCCTTACCGGTTTCGTCCTCATAGAAGAGGACGCGGGGTTTGGTGTGTGCGCCCTCACGGGTATAGGAGAATTCTTCCCCGTTCATTTCGAAGCAGACGCCGTAGGACAGCAGGTCGATGATGACGTCCTGAGAGGAACGGATCATGATATCGACGGAGTCGGGGTTATTTTCATAATGCCCGGCTTTCATGGTATCTTCAAAGAAAGCGGTATAGTCATTGGCGTCACGAAGCACACAGATACCGCCCTGTGCAAGGAAGGAGTCGCTTTTGGAAGCTTCATCCTTGGTGACCATGACGATGTTCAGGTCTTCCGGCAGATTGAGGGCACAGTAAAGGCCTGCAACGCCGCATCCGATAATTAAAACATCCGTTATCATTTTATTTCGCAAGCTCCAACATTCTGTCAAGCGGGACGAGGGCCTTCCGGCTGAGTTCCTCACTGACGGTCACTTCATTTTCTTCGGTTTCGAGGACATGGAGCAGATTTTCGAGGGTATTGAGCTTCATGTCTTTGCAGCAGGGTCTGGTTTTGGGGAAATAGAATTTCTTATCGGGGTTAAAGGAGGACATTTTGAATTCGACGCCGTCCTCGGTGCAGATGATGAACTCGGAAGCGGGGCTGGATTTGGTGTAGCCGATGATATCCGAGGTACTTCCGATGAAGTCGGAGAGGGCGAGAATGGGTTCTTCACATTCGGGATGGCTGAGGACGGGAGCGTTGGGGAACTGGGCCTTCAGTTCCTTCAGCTCATCGGGAGAGATGGCGGCATGGACGGGGCAGCAGCCGTCGTTAAGGATGACATTCTTCTCGGGGACCTGTTCGGCAACGAAGCGGCCGAGATTGCGGTCGGGGATAAAAAAGATGTTTTTGTTCGGCAGGGCGCGGATGATATTCACGGCGTTGGAGGAAGTGACGCAGACGTCGCTGAGGCACTTCATATCGGCGGTGGAATTGATGTAGCATACGACGGCGAGGTCGTCATAGGCTTCCCGCAGTTCCTCGATGATGCCGGGCCGGACCATGTGAGCCATGGGACAGTCGGCGGCGGGGTCGGGCATGAGGACCTTTTTGTCG
>JAUMXS010000009.1:0-272 GCA_030528965.1 Eubacteriales bacterium | reverse complement strand
CCGCAGAAGACGATGATATCGGCTTCACAGTTTTTGGCGGTCTTGGCGAGATAATAGGAATCGCCGATATAGTCGGCAATTTCCTGCACCTCGGCCGGGACATAGTAATGCGCAAGGATGACGGCATTTTTCTGCTTTTTGAGCTGAGTGATCTTATTCTTGATTTCTGTATACATGTTAAAACCTCTGTTATGACATGAATTGACGCGAATTTCGGTTTTGTTTATTCTGCCATAAGAATTTACATCTGTCAAGTCATCTGTCAACATTTC
>JAUMXS010000086.1 GCA_030528965.1 Eubacteriales bacterium | reverse complement strand
CTCCCGACACAATTCCAACACTTCAACCGATATTCGGTTGCATTCATTATTATAGGCCAAACCATGCAGTATGGTCAAGAGGTAATCCGATCTCCCGACACTTCACAAGCGCACAGGATCCTCATGCATTGACAGCAAAAAGCAAAAACATCCCGGAAAAGTCAGACTTTTCCGGGGTGTTCTGCTTCATTTGATTTCAGCTGTTACACAGGTTTTGGGTCTCCCCTACTCGACCTGCAATTCCAGTTCCCGGGGCGGAGCCCCCTCACGGAAGACCTTGACCAGATACAGTCTTCCGCCCTCCAGCGGTCCAAAGATAAATACCCCGTCTTCATCTGTGCAGGTCCGGCCGATAAGTTCCGCCGGAGCGCCGTCATTGACGCGGTACAAAAGCAGCACGGCATCCTCTGCCGCACGTCCGCGCAGATCCGTTACATGTCCGCTGATCACTGCCCGGTCATCCGGTTCCGGGCGGATCTCCGCAGTGATATGTTCCCCCTTGGCCGGACGAAAGAAAAATTTCCCGTATGCAGCCATAAAAGCGTTTCGCTCCCTGTCCGAAATTAATGGAAGGGCCGCCGCATGCGGCGGCCCCGATACCTTTACATTATACAATAATTCAAACGCATTTGTGCGCCATACGCGATGAATTACGCTTCCGTCCCTTGACAATGCGTGCCGCGGCGGATAGAATAAACACGCATTCTTGAAGCGCGAGGAGAGAAAAATCATGGCTAAAGATAAAAAAGTCGAACAGATTACCGATATGGAAGTTGATTTCGCCCAGTGGTTCACCGATATCTGCACCAAGGCAGAACTGGTGGATTACTCCGGTGTAAAGGGTCTTTTCATTCTGCGTCCCTACGGCTATGCCATCTGGGAAAACATTCAGGCCGTGCTGGACCGCAAATTCAAGGAACTGGGCCATACCAACGTATCCATGCCCGTTCTCATCCCGGAAAGCCTTCTCCAGAAGGAAAAGGACCACGTTCAGGGCTTTGCCCCCGAGTGCGCCTGGGTCACCGTCGGCGGCAGCGAGGAACTTCCCGAACGTCTCTGCATCCGTCCCACTTCCGAAACCCTGTTCTGTGACCACTGGAGCCACATCATCCACTCCTGGCGCGATCTGCCCTGCCTGTACAACCAGTGGTGCAGTGTTCTGCGTTGGGAAAAGACCACCCGTCCTTTCCTGCGCGGCCGTGAGTTCCTCTGGCAGGAAGGCCATACCCTCCATGCCACCGAGGAAGAAGCTCGCAAGGAGACCCTGCAGATGCTCGAAGTCTATGCCGAGCTCTGCGAGGAATACCTCGCTATGCCCGTTCTCCGCGGCAACAAGACCGACAAAGAAAAATTCGCCGGTGCTGTCAACACCTATACGATCGAATGCATGATGCATGACCACAAGGCTCTGCAGTCCGGTACTTCGCATTATTTCGGCGACGGCTTCGCACAGGCCTTTGGCATCCAGTTCTCCGACAAGGAAAACAAGCTCCGCTATCCTCATCAGACAAGCTGGGGTCTTTCCACCCGTACCATCGGCGGTCTTATCATGACCCACGGTGACAACTCCGGTCTGGTCGTTCCGCCGCGCATCGCTCCTCTGCAGGTCATCGTTCTGCCCATCGCGGCACACCGTCCGGGCGTCACGGAAAAAGCGGAGGAAATCGTTGCCCGTCTGCAGGCTGCCGGTGTCCGCGTCAAGGGTGACTTCTCCGACAACTCCCCCGGATGGAAGTTCGCCAACTGGGAGATGAAGGGTGTCCCCGTGCGTCTGGAAATCGGCCCCAAGGATATGGAAGCCGGCAAGTGTGTGGCTGTCAGCCGCTGCGACGGTTCCAAAACAGACATTCCTCTGGATGCTTTGGAAACCCGTATCCCCGAGCTGCTGGAAGAAGTACAGAAGAGCCTGTTCGAGCGCGCCAAGCGCAACCTCGAGGAAAACACTTTCTCCGCACAAACCGTGGACGAAGTCCGTCAGATCGTCGAAGGCAGCGGCGGCTTTATCAAGACCATGTGGTGCGGTGATGAGGCCTGCGAGCTGAAGATGAAGGAACTCGCCGGTGTCACCAGCCGCTGTATCCCCTTCGAACAGGAAATCGTCGGTGACGTTTGCCCCGTCTGCGGCCGTCCCGCCAAGACCATGGTCGTCTGGGGTCAGGCATACTGATTTTCCCGTCCCCCGATACACCATTAGCCAAATAATATACCCGCCCCACACAGCCCGCTTCATGCTGTGTGGGGCGGTTTTTTATTCCCGTTTATTCATTTCGATCGTTGCCTTTCCGCCCTTATATTTATCATTTTTCAGGTCAGATATTTTATTATTATTGTAAAAAAGACTTGAGTCACAGATCGATGTATGATAAAATGTTGTCAATAGTGAGCAGTTTTATCCGCTGCTTACAATAGATCAGAAGAGGTGAGTTCATGAACAGACTCGAAATCATGACAAAAAGCCACGCGGATGAGGTCATGGATGGGCTGTATGGTGATATGGAACGTCGTCTGGCGTCCAGTCCCGCCGGATTATGTCCTGTCGATGTCGCGCTGAGTTTTGTCACGCTCTGCCACTCTCAGTCCTGTGGGAAATGCATTCCCTGCAGAGTGGGATTGGGCAAGCTCGCTGAGCTTCTCAAATCCATATTGGACGGAAATGCCGATGTCAGCACCCTGAAGCTTCTCCGTCAGACCGCCGCCTCCATCGCCGACAGTGCCGACTGCGTCATCGGATACGATGCCGCCCGCATGGTCTGCGACAGTGTCGATAACTTCCAGAGCGACTATCTGTCCCACCTGGAAAAGGGTCACTGCACCGTTGGTATGGAAGCTCCCGTTCCCTGCGTACAGAAGTGCCCCGCTCATGTGGATATCCCCGGTTACATATCCCTCATCCACGCGGGCCGCTGCGCGGACGCCGTGCGCCTCATTCGGAAGGACAATCCCTTCCCCGTTGCCTGCGGCTACATCTGCGAGCATCCCTGTGAAGAAAAGTGCCGTCGTGCCATGCTGGACGACGCGATCAACATCCGCGGCCTGAAGCGCTACGCCGTGGACACCGCCGGCACCGTTCCCGCTCCTGCCTGTGCCGAACCCACCGGCAAGAAAGTCGCCGTCATTGGCGGCGGCCCGGCCGGCCTCTCTGCTGCCTACTATCTGTCCCTCATGGGCCATGATGTCACCGTTTTCGAACGCCGCAAAAAGCTCGGCGGCATGCTCCGCTACGGCATCCCCGCCTATCGTTTCCCCCGTGAGCTTCTGGACAACGATATCAACTGCATCCTCTCCACCGGCGTAAAGGTCGAACTGGAGACCGATGTCGGAACCGCTGTTCCTCTGCAGGATCTCATGGACAATTATGACAGCGTATTCATCTCCATCGGTGCGCACACCGACAGCAAGGCGCGCATCGAAGGCGAGAATCTCAAGGGCGTCATGAGCGCGGTTGAACTGCTGCGCGGCATCGGCGACGGCACTCTGCCCAGCTTTGAGGGCAAGACCGTTGCTGTCATCGGCGGCGGCAACGTTGCCATGGACGTCACCCGTACCTCCGTCCGCCTGGGTGCGAAGCGCGTATACTGCGTCTATCGCCGTCGTCAGGTAGACATGACCGCTCTTCCCGAGGAAGTCGAAGGCGCTATGGCCGAAGGCGCTGAGCTGCTGACCCTGAAGTCCCCCACCCGTATCGAGGATGACGGAAACGGCAACGCAGCCGCTCTGTGGGTCCAGCCCCAGCTTCCGGGTCTGCTCGATGGCGGCGGACGTCCTCGTCCGACCAACGCCGATCTGCCCGAAGAGCGCATCGCTGCCGACATCATTATCGTTGCTGTCGGTCAGAGAATCGAAAGTGCCGTCTATGAACAGGCCGGCATCCCCGTCAATCGCGGCATGCTGATCGCCATGGCGAACGGTCAGATCTTCGAAAACGGCAAGATCTTCGCCGGCGGCGACTGCGCCACCGGTCCCGCGACTGCCATCCGTGCCATCGCTGCCGGTAAGGTCGCAGCGGCAAACATCGACCAGTTCCTCGGCTTCAATCACGAGATCAGCGTCGATGTCGAAGTACCTCAGGCCGATACCAGAAGCCGTCCTCGCCGTGGTCGTATCAACACGACGGAACGTGAAGCCTTCGAACGTGCCGGCGATTTCACCTGCATCGAATGCGGTCTCACCAAAGAAGGCGCGGAGATCGAAGCATCCCGCTGCCTGCGCTGTGACCACTTCGGTTACGGAGCCTTCAAGGGAGGGAGAGAAGAGAAATGGTAAAGCTGAAAATCAACGGAAAAGAAATTACTGCCGAGGAGAATACCACTATCCTTCGCGCCGCCAATGCTGCCGGCATCGTCATCCCCTATCTTTGCTACTTCCCCGGCCTCAATGAGATCGGTGCATGCCGCGTCTGCGTGGTGGAAGTGGAAGGTGTCGACCGTCTCGTCGCCGCCTGCAACACCCCTGTCGAAGAAGGTATGTCTGTCCTCACCAACAGCCCCCGTGTCCGTCAGGCCCGCCGTACGAACGTACAGCTGATTCTCTCTCAGCATGACTGCCACTGCCCGACCTGTGTCCGCAGCGGCAACTGCGCGCTGCAGACCCTGGCTGCCGAGCTGAACATTCTGGATGTTCCCTATGAGAACACCGCTCCCAAGAACAACTGGAACAAATCCGTTCCCCTGATCCGGAACGAATCCAAGTGCATCAAGTGCATGCGCTGCGTACAGGTCTGTGACAAGATCCAGGGCCTGAACATCTGGGACGTCACCGGTTCCGGAAGCCGCACCACCGTCGGTGTTTCCGGTGGTCTGCCCATCAACGAGGCGACTTGTGCCTACTGCGGCCAGTGCATCACTCACTGCCCGGTCGGCGCTCTGTCTGCCCGTGACGACACCGAGCGCGTCTTTGCCGCTCTGGAAGATCCCGAGATCGTCACGATCGTTCAGGTTGCTCCCGCCGTTCGTTCCGCCTGGGCAGAAGATTTCGGTCTTACCCCCGATTTCGCCACTCCCAAGCGTATGGCCGCTGCCCTGCGTCGTCTGGGCTTTGACCATGTTTTCGATACCGACTTCACCGCTGACC
>JAUMXS010000008.1:19423-19683 GCA_030528965.1 Eubacteriales bacterium | reverse complement strand
CGGCGGAAAGTGCCGACAGCCTTGATAAGGCCGATGGAACCGATGGAGATGAGATCTTCCAGACCCACGCCGGTGTTTTCGAAGCGGCGGGAGATATAGACCACGAGCCGCAGATTGTGTTCGACCAGTGTTTGACGGGCATGCCAGTCCCCTGCTTCCAGAGCGGAGAGGACGGATTCTTCCTCTTCCCGGGAGAGCGGCGGGGGGTTCGTTACTCTACCCCCCCCGTAAAGAAAGGACACCCCGGCCCCCCACACACG
>JAUMXS010000008.1:3573-19413 GCA_030528965.1 Eubacteriales bacterium | reverse complement strand
GACTCCGGGGCACGAAGCAGAAGTATGCGTCGGATCAGCCGGAGAGCATAAAGACGCAGACGCAGGAAGAACGACATGGAAAAACTCCTTTCTCGGTGAGGAATGGGTTTCGTGATATTTCGGGAACGGCACATGGGCGGCCGAGGCTCAAAGAACGGCGGAGTATTCCCCGTCTGAGCAGAGGACTGTGGGAGAAACGGCGATCAGGGTGTCGTCGAGGGTTTGGCCGTTTACGGTAAGGCGATCGGGCCGAAGAGCAGGCAGGAGCCCGCGTTCGACTCCGACGGAACTGTACGGGACAAGAGACAGCCGCCCCCGGCAGGCCGGAAACCGGGAGAGTTCCCCGAGAATACGGATGGGGTCACGTTCATGCAGGACGGCTGCGTACTCCGGGGGGAACAAGGGGCAGAGGACGCGGGCTTCCGCGACGCAGACTCTGCGGCCTCCGGCAGGATCGTACAGCTCGTTGCCGGTATCCCGCAGGGCCTGAAAGGAGACGCTGCGTCCCGCGAATTCCAGAGAAACGGAAATGACCTCGCGTTCCCGTTTCCGGATGCTGCGTGCAAAGAGGAGCCGCAGGGCGACATAGCACAGTCCGAAGGACAGCAGAAGAACGCGCAGGGAAACGGGGACATACGCAGATGCTCCGCGGGGAACGCCGCCAAGCATGGAGGCGGCCCAGACCGCGCCGCCCAGTGCGGCGGAGACGAGCAGAAAAGCGCCCCAGCTGCGGAAGAAATGGGATTCACGTCCGTAGGCGATGAGCGCCATGACGGCGGAAAGCACGAGCTTCATGGAGGGCAGGGCGAGAAAAGCCCCGCCGGGCAGCACGATGCCGACGCTCCACAGAGCGCCGAGGGCTGCGGCGAGACCAAAACGTTTTCGCCGCAGAGGCAGACCGCAGAGCCGGGCCGCACCGAGGAGCAGCAGATAGTCTATGATGAGATTCAGAAGGAAAAGGCTGTCTATGTAGATGACGTCCATGCCGGGATTATAGTCCTGTCCGGCTGAAAAGATTGTCATTCGCCGCCTGTTCCGTTTTTTGCACATCCGACCGGAAAAAGGACGGCAAAGGCAAAAATCTTGGCGGAATGAGCGGCGGGGCGCGTTGAGAGCTATTGTAAATGAGGGCGGAACGTGGTAAAGTGAATGTGTATGCCGTGGAATACGGTACATTTCGGCACGGTTGCCATAAGAGCATCAATCAGAGCATAAATCGGAGGGATCCTGGAATTATGAGAGCAGTCATCAAGGTCGGTACGTCTACCCTGACCCACGGTACGGGACAACTGAACATCCGTCGCGTGGAAGAATTATGTCGGGTGATGTCGGACCTCAAAAACGCGGGGCATGAGTTGATCATGGTGTCGTCCGGAGCCATCGGCATGGGCCGGGGCAAACTCGGACTTCATGAACGTCCATCCGACATTCCCGGCAAACAGGCCGCGGCGGCGGTGGGACAGTGTGAACTCATGTACGTGTATGACAAGCAGTTCTCCGAATACCACCACAACGTTGCCCAGATCCTCGTCACGGCGCAGGATGTGGAGGATCCGGTCCGTCGGCAGAACTTTGAAAACACGCTGTTCCGTCTTTTGGAGTGGAACGCGCTGCCGATCATCAATGAGAACGATACGGTGGCAACGGCGGAGCTGGGCATCGGCGACAACGATACGCTTGCGGGCGTATCGGCGGTTTGCGCGCGTGCGGATCTGCTGGTGCTGCTGTCCGATATTGACGGACTGTATGATGCGGATCCGCGGAAGAATCCCGACGCGAAGCTTATCCCCGAGGTCCCGGAGATCACGCCGGAGGTGGAAGCTCTGGCCGGGGGCAGCGGAAGCAGTCTGGGTACCGGCGGCATGACCACCAAGCTCACGGCCGCGCGTCTGGCCACCGAGGCGGGGATCGATATGATCATTGCCAACGGCGACCATCCGACTATTCTGTATGATATTTTCGACGGCAAGCCCGTCGGCACGCATTTTCTCGGAAAACGGGAGGGGAGCAATCATGACAACGCTTGAGATCCTGGAATCGGCAAGAACGGCCATTCCGGTGCTGCGTTCGGCGGATACGGAAAAGAAAAACGCAGCGCTGCTTGCCATGGCCGACGCTCTGATCGCCCGCTGCGACGATATTCTGGCGGCCAACGAAAAGGACCTTGCGGATGCGCGGGGAACGGTTTCCGAGGTCATGCTGGACCGTCTGGCGCTGAACCCGGAGCGGATCGCGGGTATGGCGGACGGTATCCGTCAGGCCGCGGCGCTGCCCGATCCGGTGGGTCGTGTGCTGGCACGAACGGAGCGCCCCGGGAACCTGCAGATCGAGAAGATCGCGGTGCCTCTGGGCCTGATTGCCGTTATTTATGAGAGCCGTCCGAATGTCACGGCGGATGCCGCGGCGCTCTGCATCAAGAGCGGAAACGTCTGCGTGCTGCGCGGCGGAAAAGAGGCTTTCCGCTCGGCCAGAGCGGTGACGGAAGCTCTGCGTGAGGGACTTTCCGCAGTGGGACTGCCCGAAGAAGCGGTCTGCATGGTCGAGGACAGTTCCCGCGAGAGCGCGTCTGTTCTGATGCGTGCCCGCGGGCTTGTGGACCTTCTCATTCCGCGCGGCGGCGCGGGCCTTATCCGTGCCTGCGTGGAAAATGCTTCCGTTCCCTGCATCGAGACGGGAACGGGCATCTGTCATATTTATATTGACGCGGAGGCCGATCAGGAGATGGCCCTGCGTATCCTGGAAAATGCCAAGACCTCCCGGCCTTCCGTCTGCAACGCGGCGGAGGTCTGTCTGGTGCATGAGGCGGCTGCGCCGGAATTTCTTCCGAAGCTGCGCCGCTGCCTGTGTGAGGACCGCGCTTCGCGCGGGGCCGTCCCCGTTGAGCTGCGTCTGGATGAGAAGGCGCAGGCCTTCACGGAAGGAACGCCCGCCGGGCCGCAGGATTTTGATACGGAATTTCTGGATTATATCCTTGCTGTGCATGTGGTCGGGGACGTGGAGGAAGCCACGGCCCATATTGCGGCGCACGGCACGGGACACAGTGACGCGATCGTCACGGAAAACGCCGACACAGCCGCTCGCTTCCTGCAGAGCGTGGACAGTGCGGCGGTCTACTGGAATGCCTCGACCCGCTTCACGGATGGCGGAGAGTTCGGGCTCGGCTGTGAGGTGGGGATCTCCACGCAGCGGCTTCATGCCCGCGGCCCGATGGGGCTGGAGGCTCTGACGACGTATAAATTCGTCATTCGCGGACAGGGAAACGTCCGGTAAGAGATCAAAGATAATACCGGCAGGGCTTCCCTGCCGGTGTGTTTCGAAGAATGTTTGAAAAGAGGAGGGTTCAAATGGAAGGCAAAATGGAGCTTTTGGCGGCGGTGGAGTCGCTGGACGCTGTCACGGCCGCCGTGCAGAGCGGGGCGGATGCCGTCTGTGTGAGCCTTCCGCTGCGCGGCGCGGGAACCGCCGCGCAGACTGTTCCCACGCCGGGGCAGGAAGAGTTTGCTGCCATCGTTCGGTATTGTCTGGTGCGCGGCTGCGCGGTTCGCGCCGCGGTGTACGGCCTTGTGCCGGAGACCGAACTGCGCGCGGTCGTACAGGCTGCCGTGGAGGCTGCCCAAATGGGCGTGGAAGCCTTTGAGGTGCGTGACCCCGGCCTGCTGCTTGCGCTTCGTGAAGTGCTGCCGGAAACGCCGGTCTGTGCCGGGATCCGCTGGGGCGTACATTCCGTTGACGGGGCGCTGACGGCGTCGCGTCTCGGCGCCCAGCGCGTCACGCTTGCGCGGGAACTTTCCATGGAAAAGATCGCCGCTGTTGCCGGGGCGCTCCCCGGCGGAACGGAAGTGATCGTCGCGGGGCCTTCCTGTGTGGCCTGTGCGGGACTCTGTTCCCTGAGCGGCAGCAGCGGGTTGCCGCAGGACAGTGACCTTCTGGACTGCTGTACCTTCCCCTGTCATCGGGAATACAGTCTCGGCGGCCGGAGCGATGATTATCCGCTTCACATGAAGAAGATCTGCCTTATACGGCATCTTCTGGCCCTCCGCGACGCGGGGGTGCGCGGCGCGGTCGTGGATGCACGCCGTACCGCGCCGGAATTTGCGGCGGATGCGGTCGGTATCTGTGCCCGTGTGCTGCGGAATGAGACGTCCGCGCTGGATACGGATCTTCAGAAGCTGGAGCGCGTATTTGCTCCCGAGGGTTTTACCGACGGATATCTCGCGGACGAGGCTGGGCCTGACATGTTCGCGGCCCCGGCCGAACCGGAACGGGATGCCGCGCGCTACCGTGCCGCCCTCCGGAAGGATACGGCCCGGTCGGAACTGCGCCGTGTGCCGGTCGATTTCTATGCAATGATCCGGCGTGACGAGCCCAGCTGTTTTGCCGTTTCGGATGAGCTGGGGAACCGTGCGCTGATCTATGGTCCCATACCGACCGAGGCGGCAGGCGATGTGCTCACGGAGGAAAAACTGCGGGATGAGCTCTACCGTACCGGCGGTACCCCCTATCTTTGCCGGAACGTGCGTGCCGCGGTGGAGGGAGATCTGAGCCTGCCCATGCGGGCTGTTGCGGAATTGCGGCAAAAGCTGCTGGACGAGCTTTCTTCCCTTCGGGAAAAGCGCGCGCCCTGCGCGGAGAGGTCGCTGGCTCTTTCGCCCCGCTACCCGTCACCGTCGGAGGCGCCTGTTTTCACCTTTCAGGTCACGCAGGCCTCGCAGCTCACGCCGGAGCTTGCCGCCTTTGCGCCTTCACGGATCTATGTTCCGCTGGAAGTGATCGATTCCGAACCGGAGCGTCTGCTGCCTTTTCTGAAACAGGGCAGCCTGCCGGCTGTCGTTTTGCCTCCCGTCATCGAGGACGGAGAGGAGAAAGAAACGGTCCGGCGTCTGCTGGCGCGTGCCGGAGAACTGGGCGTGCGCGAAGCGCTGGTGAGCAATCTTGGGCATCTGCCGCTTGTGCGCAGTGCCGGATTTACCCCGCGCGGAGATCTCCCGCTGCAGACCTGCAGCGCCCGAATGCTGACCCTGCTGGCGGGCGCGGGATTTCTTTCTGCCGCCATGTCACCCGCTTTGCGGACGGATCAGCTTATGAGCCTGTCCGGGCCCATCGGACTGGAACTCGCGGTTTACGGCCGCCTGCCGGTGATGGTTTCCCGGCACTGCATCCTCAAATACAGTGCGGGTCATTGTACCTGCCCTTCCCACGGTCAGCTCGATGACGGCCGCGGCGGTGTTATGCCGGTCATGAGGGAATTCGGATGCAGAAATGTGATATACAGCGCCCGGAAACTGTTTCTGGCCGAGCATCTTCCGGAGCTTTCCGAACTGGGACTCTGGGGGCTGCGGCTGATGTTCACCACGGAATCGCCCTTTGAATGTGTGAAGGTCGCGTCCGTGTTTCTTGAGGATTCCGGGTATCGTCCGAACGGGCTTATGAAATGGTGAGCCGTTCTCCGGACGGAAAAGCAAGCATGAAAACAGGAGATGTGGAGATGGAATGGATCCTGGCGTCCGCGTCGCCCCGGCGGCGGGAATTGTTGGAGCATCTGGGGATCGCGGAGCTGCATGTAATCCCTGCGGAAGGGGAAGAACGCGCCCCGGCGGGCCTGAGTCCCGCCGAACTGGTCAGACATCTCGCATACTGCAAGGCGGAGGAAGTCGCAGAGAGACTTGGCGCCGGGGCAGACCGGCTGATCATCGCCGCCGATACCGTTGTCGTCCTCGACGGACGGGTTCTGGGAAAACCACGGGACGCGGAGGATGCCGTCCGGATGCTGTCGAAGCTGTCGGGACGTGCCCATGAGGTATATACGGGGCTTGCGGTGTTCCGCGGAAATAAGAAGCTGCAGGGGACGGAATGTTCTTCGGTTCATTTCCGGGCCCTTGATGCGCGGGAGATCGAAGCCTATGTTGCGACGGGCGAACCGCTCGACAAGGCGGGCGCCTATGGGATCCAGGGACGAGCGAGCCTTTTTGTCACCGGGATCGAGGGAGATTATTTCAACGTAGTGGGGCTGCCGCTGTGTCGGCTGGGCCTTATGCTGCGGGAAGTGGACGTGGTGCTGCTGTGAAACGCTATTTGAAGAAATACGGGATCCGACTCGGCGCGGGCGTGCTGGTTCTGGCTTTGCTCATAGCGCTGGCAGCCTCCCGGCGGGAGGGACGGACAGGCCCGATGCAGAATCTTTTTGCCTCTCTGGGTGAACCCGTCCAGCAGACGGTGGAATCTGCTGCCGGATGGCTGGAGGGTATCTACGGCTATATCTATAAGTATGACCGTCTGCAGGAAGAGAACGAATCCCTCCGCATCCAGCTGGCGGATGCGCAGGCACAGCTTCGCGATGCCGCCGGTTTGATCGAGGAAAACGAGAGATACCGCGAACTACTCGGCTATTTGGAAAAGCACAGCGATTTTGACACGGAGGCAGCCCGCATCATCTCCTGGGAGACCTCCAACTGGACAGATGCGTTTACGATCAGCAAGGGTGAAAAGCACGGCGTGAAGATCGGGGACTGTGTCATTTCCTCGGCCGGCGAACTGGTCGGACAGGTGACCGAACTGGGACCCGACTGGGCCGTGGTCTGCACAGTTATTGACGTCAATATGAGTGTGGGCGTGCTGGTCGGCGAAGTCTCCAGTGCGGCGATCCTCGAGGGCGAGTTTTCGCTTATGCAGAAGGGCCTTGCCCGCCTCAGTTATCTGGCTGAGGGAGCCATTGTCCTGACCGGCGATACGGTTACGACATCCGGCAAGGGCGGTCTGTTCCCGCAGGGTGTCGTGGTCGGCACTGTGGAAGAACTCAGATCCGAGGCCGGCGGACAGACCATGTTCGGTCTCATCAAGCCTGCCTGCGATTTTACGAAACTGTCACAGGTGTTCGTTGTCAAGGAATTCGAAGTCGTCGAATAAACCGGAGGAGAGGCTGTTTCATGCTTCAGGAACTGTTAATGCGGCGCGGTTTCCGCCGTGCCCTGTGGTATGCCCTGTTTTTGCTGATATTTGAGCTTCTGCAGGAGCTTGTCTTTTCCCGCATCTCCATACTGGGCGTACGGCCTCTGCTGCCGCCTTTGCTGGCGGCCGCCGTCGGCCTGTTCGAAGGAGGCGTCTGGGGAGGCGTATTTGGCCTGTGCGCCGGGCTCTGGATGGACGGCGTTTCCAGCGACAGCGTGGTCCTTTTTACCGTCCTCTGCCCTCTTCTCGGTTTTCTCGCCGGGTTTATGACGTATTTTTTTATGAATCGACGCTTTTTCTCCTTTTTCCTTTTGTCCGCGGCGTTTCTGTGCCTGATCGCTTTCTGTCAGGCCATGCCGCATATGGTGCGGAATCCCTCCGCCTGGGCATCCCTCTTCCTCACCGGAATGCTCCAGACTCTCTGGTCTCTGCCTTTCGTTCCGCTGTCATACTTCCCTGTCCGCAGGATCGCCGCTGCGGATCTGCTCGCTGTTGAGCGGGAGATCAAACTCCGCCGGCAAGTCGGATAAAAGCATGCCCTCCGCTTCATAAAGGAGTTTTTTTATGAAAAAACTGATTTCCTCCGGGCGCATCGCCGCCTCTGTGGTCTTCGTCGCCGTGCTCAGCATGGTCTATTTTGTATTTCTCTATAAGCTGCAGATCGTCGAGGGAGAGAAATACTATGAACAGAGCCTCAACAGTATCATCACCGAACGTACTGTGACCGGCGTGCGCGGCAATATCATGGACCGTTACGGCCGTACGCTGATCTCCAACAGCGTCTGCAACAATCTGGTTCTCAATACGGATGATCTGTTTTATAACGGCGTGGTGGATGATCCCAACGCGGTCCTGCTTGAACTTGCGGAGATGATGGAAGAGTATGGGGAAGACTATAACGACGAACTGCCCATCACGAAGACTCCTCCCTTTGAATATACGGCTATGACCGATCTCCAGCGGGCAAACCTGACGACCTATCTGGAGGATAAAGGACTGGACCCGAATATATCCGCCGTGGAACTGATGGCGTATTTCCGCACCCGCTATGACATTGACGGCAGCTATGGGGCCCGGGAAATGCGTATCATTGCCGGCCTGCGCTATGCGCTCAATATGCATTTTGTCGTCCACACATCGGATTATATCTTTGCGGAGGATGTTTCGATCGAGCTTATCACTATGCTCAAGGAGCATGACATCCCCGGTGTCGAGGTGGAGCCTGCGTACATACGCGAGTATCATACGAGCTATGCCGCGCATCTTCTGGGCTATGTCGGGCAGATCTACGGCTATGAGGTCGAGAAATATCAGGCGCTGGGCTATCCGATGGATGCGTATGTGGGCAAGGACGGCGTGGAACTTGCGTTTGAGGAGTATCTGCACGGGAAGGACGGAACAGCGCAGGAGACGGCCACAGCCGACGGAACGGTGATCTCCACGGTGTACACCGAGGAGCCGGAACCCGGCAGCCATGTGTATCTTACCATCGATATCGGTTTGCAGGAAGCGGCGGAACGTGCGCTGGAATCCTTTATTCTGGAGACCAACGAGACCCGCAGAGAGGAAAACGCGGAGAATATTGCCCACGGCAACGAAGATGAGATCGTTGAGATGATCCCGGCGGGCAGTGTGGCGGTCGTGGATGTGAATGCGGGAGAGCCGCTGTGCCTTGCGAGCTATCCGACTTTCGATCTGGCCACGCTGATGGAGAATTATACGGAAATAGCCTCCGAGCCCAACGCCCCGCTTTTTAACCGGGCATTGAACGGAATCTATTCCCCCGGTTCCACTTTCAAGCCGTGCACGGCCATTGCTCTTCTGGATCAGGGGATCATTGCGGTACAGACCACGCTGAAAGATGAAGTGACCTTTATGAAATATGCCGACGCGGGCTATACGCCGAGCTGCTGGATCGTCAGTGAAGGCCCGGGCGTATCGCACGGCGTGATCAGCATCGTGGAAGCGATCCAGGAATCCTGCAACTATTTCTTCTTCCACTGGGGAGACCTGCTGGGTATCGACCGGCTGTCCGCCTATGCAAAGGACTTCGGACTGGGTGAACCGACGGGTATCGAACTCACGGAGAGCGTGGGCCAGATGTCTACCCAGCTGCTCAAGGAACAGCTGACGGGTGAGCCCTGGTATAACGGCGACACGCTGCAGGCGGCCATCGGCCAGTCTCTGTCTCAGTTTACACCGCTGCAGCTCGCATCCTATACGGCGACACTGGCGAACAACGGTACGCGTTATTCCAACTCCATTCTCAAGAGCGTCCGCAGCTATGACTACTCGGAAAAACTCTATGAACGGGAAGCGGAGATCCTCAGCCGGATCGAGACGGAACAGGAATATTTTGATGCCGTTCATCAGGGCATGTGGGGACTGTCCAACACCACGACGGGCTTCCTGCACAAGTATTTTTATGATTTTCCCGTCAAGATCGGCGCCAAGACCGGTACGGCCCAGATGGGTGAACAGCTTACAAACAACGCGGTCTTTGTCTGTTATGCGCCCTATGATGATCCGGAGATCGCCGTGGCGGTGGTCGTGGAAAAAGGTAAAGCCGGATCGGACGTTGCACCCATTGCGAGAGCTGTGCTGGAGTATTATTTCTCGTTCCGGGACAGCAACTCCGGCCTCGAAGGCGAACTGACGCCGCTCTCCTGAGCGGAAAACGCCGGCAGACAGGCGCAGGGAAACGTCTGGGGCAGATGTCCGGAAAGGAATTTTCAGGTGCTGACATCCGGCATGGAAATGTACGGTGCAGGCATCCGGAAATAGCTGTACAAAACTTCGGTCGGAAATTAATACAAAATTCCCATTGAAAAACGAAGCAGTTGTGGATATAATGATTATGTATCAGCCGGCTGGTTGACAAATTTTTAACGAAGCGTTGACGGCGCTTGACAGCGGAAAGGGTGACGAGGATGAATATCGCGCTCATGGCACACAACGGAAAAAAGGAACTGATGGTCCAGTTCTGCATCGCCTATTGCGGAATCCTCTCCCAGCATCAGATCTGTGCGACCAACACGACGGGCAAGCTCGTCGCGGATGCCACGGGGCTGGACATTGATCTGTATTTGTCTGGTGCGCAGGGCGGCGTGCAGCAGATCGGTGCCCGGATCACCTATAACGAGATCGACCTGGTGCTGTTTTTCTGTGATCCGTACGGGAAGGAAGATTATCGTCCCGCGGATACGATATCCCGTCTTTGCGATCAGTACAATATCCCCTTTGCCTCGAATGTGGCGACGGCGGAGGTCCTCATCCAGGGTCTGCGTCGGGGTGATCTCGACTGGAGAGACATAGTTAATCCCAAAAACTGAACCGATGCGTTGAAAGATCGTCGGGAGAGCCGGAAGAGCTTTCCCGACGTTTTTTCTGTGATTTTGGAGGAGCTCGGCCCTGCTGCGGAAACCGGATACGGAAAGAGTGCGGAAAATACGGATCACGAATTTTTTGTACCAAAATTGGAGAAAAAAACGGAAGAACAAGCGGTTTCGGCAGAAAAAAGCTACGTTTTTGAACAAAACATGATTGAATTATTGGAAGTTGTGTAATAAAATATAGTGAGGAAGTTTTGACGGGAGGAAAAGCTGTTTATGCGTTATGTCAAAAAAACCGTTCGTGATTTCAACCCGCAGGGAAAGCGGGTTTTGCTGCGCTGCGATTTCAATGTACCCCTGAACAAGGAAACCGGCGAGATCCGCAGTGATAAGAGAATTCGTGCTCCGCTGCCGACGATCCGGTATCTGCTGGAGCATGGAGCTGCCGTGATCGTTTGTTCTCATCTTGGCAAGCCCAAGGGAGAATGGAAACCGGAACTGTCCCTCCGCCCTGTTGCGAAGTGTCTTTCCGAGCTGCTCCAGATGCCGGTGAAGATGGCGGATGACGTCATTGGCGAGAGCGCGCAGGCGCTGGCTGCCGAATTGAAGCCGGGCGAGCTGATGGTGCTGGAAAACACCCGCTTCCATAAGGAAGAGAGCAAGAACGATCCCGAGTTCTCGAAGAAGCTGGCCAGCTTTGCTGACGTTTATGTGTCGGATGCCTTTGGAACGGCGCACCGCAATCATGCCTCCACGGCCGGTGCGGCAGCGTATCTTCCCGCTTACTCCGGTTTCCTCATGGAAACGGAACTGAAGTTCCTGGGCAGAGCCATGGAAAAGCCCGCACATCCCTTCGTGGCGGTCCTCGGCGGTGCCAAGGTCTCGGATAAGCTGGATGTCATTCAGAACCTGCTGGAAAAGGCCGACAAGGTGATCATCGGCGGCGGCATGGCGTATACCTTCCTGAAGGCTCTGGGGCACAATGTGGGTGCCTCTCTGGTGGAGGATGACAAGATCGGCTACTGCCTTGAGATGCTCGAAAAGGCGAAGAAGCTGGATAAGACGCTTCTTCTGCCGGTGGATCTCATGGTCGCGGATCGTTTTGCGGCCGATGCAGACAGCAAGGTCGTGGACATTGACGCCATTCCCGAAGGATGGATGGGCATGGGCATTGGACCCAAGACGCAGAAGATCTATGCGGATGCGGTCCAGGGAGCCGGAACGGTTGTCTGGAACGGGCCTCTGGGCGTATTTGAATTCCCGGCCTTTGCCGAAGGAACACGTGCCATGGCGCAGGCTCTGGCGGACCTTGATGCCATGACGATCGTCGGCGGCGGCGACTCTGTCTCTGCGGTGGAGCAGATGGGCTTTTCCGATAAGATCACGCACATCAGCACGGGCGGCGGCGCTTCCCTCGACTTCTTTGCCGGCAAGGATATGCCCGGCGTTATGTGTCTGCTGGATCAGTAAGAATATTATGACCGCCCGGGAGGCGAGCCTCCCGGGGGCTTTGTGAACAAGCCTTTTTGTCGTACATGTGCGGATATACATGAGGCAAAAAGGCTGTTCTAATCCTGTGCACGGGAAACGGGCTTTCGAGGCTATGAGTGTACGGGGTATTATGGAATGAGAGGAGTGCGGCGGGATTGAATAAAAAATACCGCAAAGCAATTATAGCGGGCAACTGGAAAATGAACATGCTGGCCTCTCAGGTCAAGAGTTTTGCGGACGCGCTGTATAACAAGGTCGGCGATGAAAAGGGCTGTGAGGCGCTGCTGTGTGTGCCTTCGCCTTTTATCCCGGCTCTCATCGCGGCGCATTATCGTCGCCTGGGTATCGGCGCGCAGGATGTCAGTGAATATGATTCCGGTGCATACACCGGCGAAGTATCGGCGCAGATGCTGTCCGATATCGGAGTGCGCTATTGTATCGTGGGACACAGTGAGCGTCGGCAGTATCACGGGGAAACCGACAGTCAGGTGAACCGGAAGGTGCATCAGCTGCTGAAAGAGGGCATCTCCCCCATTATCTGTGTGGGAGAATCGCTGGAGCAGCGGGATAAGGACCTCACGATGGAATATGTGGGATATCAGGTCAAGGCTGCGCTCTGGGGCGTCACGCCGGAGCAGCTGCGCCGCTGCGTAATTGCGTACGAACCGATCTGGGCGATCGGCACGGGACGCACGGCCACGGCCGAGCAGGCGCAGGAAGTCTGCGGCGCGATCCGTGAACGTCTTCGCCGGCAGTACGGTGCACGTTTCAGCCGGAGCGTGAGCATTCTGTACGGCGGCTCCATGTCGCCGAAGAATGCATCTCAGCTGCTGGCACAGCCGGACGTGGACGGCGGCCTCATCGGCGGCGCTTCCCTCGATCCGGAGAGCTTTGCGCGCATCATTGAATTTGCGCGTCTGGAAGGCTGACGCAAAAGACTGTAAGAGAATAAAAAATACCCGCAAAGCCGCGGCTTATCCCGTTTGCCGAAAAACGGGAGCCCGGCTTATGAGCGGGCTTTTGAAAGGGACGGTTGTTTTGAAGAAAGCACCGATCGTACTGCTTATCATGGACGGCTATGGGCTTGGGAAGCAGGATGCTTCCAACGCCATCTGGTCCGCCGCGACGCCGGAACTGGACGCATTGTTTGCGGCCAATCCGCACACGACGATCTCCGCCTCGGGCCCCGATGTGGGACTTCCTGATGGGCAGATGGGAAACAGTGAAGTGGGACACACCAATATCGGAGCCGGACGGGTGGTCTATCAGGACCTTCCCCGGATCTCGAACGCTGTCAAGGACGGAAGCTTTTTCCGCAATCCGGCATATTGCCGGGTGATGGACTATGTGAGTGAGCAGAATAAACGCCTCCATATCATCGGACTTTTGTCGGACGGCGGCGTACACAGCCATATTGAGCATCTGTATGCGCTTCTTCGCATGGCCCGTGAGCGGGGCGTGAAGGATCTCAGCATTCATGCGCTGCTGGATGGCCGCGATGTCGGTCCGTCCACGGGCCTCGGTTATGTCGAGGACTGTGCGGCGCATTGCAAGGAGATCGGCGTCGGAAGGATCGCCACGATCCAGGGCCGTTTTTACGGGATGGATCGCGACCGCCGCTGGGAACGTGTACAGCAGGGCTATGATGCCATCGTATACGGGAAGGGCGTGCAGAACGCCGACCCGGCGGAGGCAGTCCGGAAGAGCTATGACGAAGGTGTACTGGATGAGTTCGTGCATCCTGTTGTCTGCGACCCGGAAGGAATGATCCGCAAGGGCGACGGCGTGATCTTTTTGAATTTCCGGCCCGACCGCGCCCGGGAACTCACCCGCGCACTTACAAGCCAGCTGCCCGAAGATCACGGGATGAAGGTGGAAGACCTGGGGCTGCATTACGTCTGTACAACGCAGTATGACGTGCAGATCAAGAATGTGGACATCGCCTTCCCTCCCGAAGAACTGACGCAGACGCTGGGAGAATATCTGAGCCGTATGGGCATGACGCAGCTGCGCATCGCGGAGACGGAAAAGTATGCGCATGTGACCTTTTTCCTGAACGGCGGACGGGAAGAACCGTTTGCCGGGGAGGATCGTGTGATCATTCCGTCGCCGAAGGAGTATGAGACCTATGATCTCATTCCGGAGATGAGTGCCGGGGCGGTCGCGGATGAATGCATCCGTCGGCTGGAGAGCGGCAAGTATGATATAGTCGTCTGCAATCTGGCAAACTGTGACATGGTAGGGCACACGGGTATTCGTGCGGCGGCCATGAAAGCGGTGGAAAAGGTGGACGAATGCGTGGGACGCATCGTGCGGGCGGCGGCGCAGATGGGCGGCGTGACGCTGGTCACGGCGGATCACGGCAATGCGGAAAGCATGGTGCAGGACGACGGTACGCCCGACACGGCGCATACGACCAATCTGGTGCCGCTGATCCTCTGCGGTGCATCGGCGAAGCTGCGTCCGGGCCGGCTGTGTGACATTGCGCCGACCATCCTGCAGATGATGGGACTTCGGAAACCGGTGGAAATGACAGGCGAGAGCCTGATTGAAGAATAATTCTAACGGATCAGATAAAGGGAAATATCGAAAGGAGACAGATCATGAAAGAGTATTTTGAGATCGTAGACGTTTTGGGGCGTGAGATCCTGGATTCCCGCGGCAATCCTACCGTGGAAGTCGAAGTTACGCTGGATGATGGAACGGTTGGCCGCGCTGCGGTGCCGTCCGGTGCGTCGACGGGTATATATGAGGCCTGCGAGCTGCGTGACGGAGACAAGGACCGTTATCTCGGCAAGGGCGTGCTGAAGGCTGTTCAGAATGTGAATACGGAGATCGCCGACGCTCTGACCGGTCTGAACGTGCTGGATCAGGTATCCATCGACCGTCTGCTGCTTGAGCTGGACGGCACTCCGAACAAATCCCGTCTGGGCGCGAATGCGATCCTGGGAGCATCTCTGGCCTGCGCGAAGGCGGCGGCTTCCGCTCTGGGACTGCCTCTGTATCGTTATATCGGCGGCGCAAATGCCAAGACGCTGCCCGTTCCCATGATGAACATCCTGAACGGCGGCGCGCATGCCACGAACAACGTTGACATTCAGGAATTCATGATCATGCCGATCGGCGCGAAGAGCTGGCGCGATGCGCTGCGTATGTGTGCGGAAGTTTTCCATACTCTGAAGGTGGTCCTGAAGGAAAACGGTACGCCTGCTGCCGGTGTCGGTGATGAAGGCGGCTATGCGCCCAACCTGCGCCGTGACGAGGATGCTTTCCGCTGCATCGTGACCGCGATCGAGCGCGCCGGCTATGTCCCCGGCGAAGACTTTATGCTTGCCATCGATGCCGCTGTTTCCGAGTGGTACGATGAGGAGACCGGGACCTATAAGCTGCCGAAGGCCGGCCGCGTGATGACTCGTCAGCAGATGGTGACCATGTGGCGCCGTTTCGCCGAGAAGTATCCCATCATCTCCATGGAAGACTGCATGGGCGAAGTGGACTGGGAAGGCTGGGCTATGCTTACGAAGACGCTGGGCAGCAAGGTCCAGCTCGTAGGCGACGACCTGTTTGTCACGAACGTGAGCCGCATCCGTCAGGGTCTGGAACTGGGCGTTGCGAACTCCGTGCTTATTAAGCTGAATCAGATCGGCACGCTGACCGAGACGCTGGATGCGATCACTCTGGCGAACCGTGCCGGTTACACTGCCGTCGTGTCCCACCGTTCCGGCGAGACCGAGGACTCCACCATTGCGGATCTGGTCGTGGCGCTGAATGCCGGCCAGATCAAGTCCGGTGCGCCGTCCCGTACGGACCGTGTCTGCAAGTATAACCGTCTGCTCCGTATCGAGGAAGAGCTGGAGGAAGCGGCGGAATACGCGGGCCGTCAGGCGTTTTTCAACCTGAAGAAATAAGGTCGTTTTTACAAAGGGTTCCGGTGCGTTTTCGTACCGGAACCCTTCCGCCCGGGAGAGGCGGAGCGCATAGAGGAATGAGAGGTACGGCTTGATAGAGAGAAAGCGGCTGCGGACGGGTGTACGTCTGGCAGGAGATCGAATGCCGGGAGTCCGGACGGCCT
>JAUMXS010000008.1:0-3563 GCA_030528965.1 Eubacteriales bacterium | reverse complement strand
CGCGGGATGAACGACGCGAGGAATCCGGCGCTGCGCATTTTCTGGAACATATGGCGTTCAAAGATACGCAGCGGCATACCACGTCGGAACTGGCGGAGATCATGGACGCCGTCGGCGGGCAGTATAATGCCTTTACGACGCGGGAAACGACCTGTTTCTATGCGCGTGTACTGGATACGCATCTTGATCTTGCGATCGATCTTCTGGCGGAGATGTTCTTTGAGTCTCTGCTGCGGGATGAGGATCTTGCGCTGGAGCGCGGGGTCATCGGGGAAGAGATCGATATGTACCGCGACACACCGGAGGATCTGGTCGTGGAGCAGCTTCTTGCGCGCTGTTTTCCGGGTGCATTGGGCCGGCCGGTATTGGGAACGAAGCCCACGCTGGCCAGGCTGGACTCGGAAGGTCTGCGGCAGTTTCGTGCGCGGACCTATCGTCCGGAACGGACGACTCTGGCGATCGCGGGCAGTTTCACGGATCATCATATGGCGCGGCTGGAGGACATTTTCAGCAATATGACCCCTGTCGGCAAGGCAGGGCGCGCATCGCGCTGGTCGGAATACCGTCCGGCGGATGTGACGCGCCGAAAAGCCACGGAGCAGAACCATTTCTGTATCGGCTGGCCGGGCTTGTCCGTGAAGGATGAGCGGAGATTTACGGCGCAGCTGATGTCCACGATCCTGGGAGGCGGAATGAGTTCGCGCCTCTTCCAGAAGGTCCGTGAGAAGCACGGCCTGTGCTACTCCATCGGGAGCTTTATGGGCAGTTTCGCGGAAACGGGTATTCTGTGCGTATCGGGTGCGACGAACCGCGAAACGGAAGCCCGTGCGCTGGCGCTGATCGGCGAGGAGACGGAGCGGTTCCGCCAGAACGGTGTATCGGAACAGGAACTGGACCGCGCCCGTGAACAGGTGAAGGCCTCCATGCTCATGGCGATGGAGTCCACCACTTCGCGGATGAACCGGCTGGGCGCCGGGGAACTGCAGATGGACCGCTGTCTGGAGATCCAGGAAGTTGTGGATCGCTATGATGCCGTTACGAGAGAGGATATACTGGAACTTGCCCGTACGCTGATGGCACCGGAACGGCGGTCGCACTCCGCGCTGGGACATCCCCCGGCAGAAAATATGCCGGGACTGCTTTCGGGAAAGATCTAGTCTGAAAGGAAGCGCCTTCGGTGCTTCCTTTGTCAAAAAGTCTGCGGTCTGCGGCGCGGCATAAACTGTCCGCCCAAGGCGGACGATCTGTATGCTTGCAGACCGGGACATGTTTTCTCCGGCGTATATGCCGGAGAAAACGGATGAAGTTTTTTCACGCCTGTGGGCGTAAACTCCGCGAGGCTGTTTCGGCGGGGCTTCTGGACGCGCGGAGGCCTGCCGCGCGGCTTTCGGGGAAAAATTATGACAGATTCCGTATCATGCGCCGTCCGCAGGGAGGCGCATTTCAATCATCATCGATCGGGAAAGGGGCAGGAAAAATGACGGCAGGACAGGAATTTGTACGGTGGATCCGGCCTGCGGGCTGTGTGCTGTTTTTGGTGCTGGCAGTCGCGGTGGGTGCGGTGTGCCTCACAGCCGGCCGTGACCCTATTCCGGATTATGAACCCGCGCATGACACCGCCTGGTATGCGCAGAATCCCGAGGAATTCTGCGAAGAACTCGAGGAAGAGGTGTTCCCTCATCTGTCCGGCGTCCGGGACTGGCGGATTTTGGAGGACGGACGGGTGGAAGTGACGGTGCAGGAGGGGCAGTTGGCCGTGACCCGTGCGGCGCTTCTTCGATATTTTGACGAAGCTTTGTTTGTGTTTTCGTAACCGGGTTCTAAAACGGCATGTCCCGGATACGGTTTGAATTTGAAAATAAGAGATGCTTTCGGACTTGTGCCTGAGCATTTTTCGTGCCGGAGATCGTTCCGGCGATACAGGAACATTTTTACACTATGCGGCGGTATGCAGCCGCGATACGCTGGAGGGGTTACAGTGAAAAAGAGAAAGATTCGTGTGACCGCGTGCGCACCGAAACTGGTGCTGGCTAATCCGATGGAAAACGTGAAACATATAGAGGCGCTTGCGGCGCAGGCGGCGGAAAGTGAGCTTCTGGTGCTGCCGGGCCTGTGCCTCACCGGGGCAAGCTGCGGGGACCTGTTTCGCCAGCAGGCGCTCCTGGATGCGGCCATGGAAGCCCTTTTGGCACTGCGGGATAGCTCAAAGGCCTTTCCGAAGCTGATGATGGCCGTGACTCTGCCGGTCCGATATGGGCGGCAGCTTTGCCATGCGGCGGTCTTTCTGCGCGACGGCAGTCTGCTCGGAGCAGCGCCGCTGGATGGCGGAGATCCCCGTCTTTTTGTTCTGCCCGAATTGGTAAACGGTGAACTGACGTTCGGCGATACGAAACTTCCTTTCACGCGGGACACTAAGGTGTTCTGCGGCGAGTTCAGCGTCGGCGTGGGGCCGGATGCGGATATCTGCGTCGTGCCGGGCCTCTTCCCTGCCGATGCGGACAGTGATATCCGCCTGCCTGCCGATGCGGCGCAGCAGAGCCGTGAAACGGGCGCTGCGGTGGTTCTTGCCTGCCCCGGCCCGGGAGAATCCTCCACGGACAATGCATACACGGGCCTTTGTGCCGTCGTCCAAAACGGGAAAGTTCTGGCCGTCGGTGAGGAAGAAGGCCTGCTTGTCAGTGCGGAACTGAACGACGATGAGGCCGCTGCGGCTGAGATGCCTGTGGCGGAAAGTGTTTCCCTTACCTGCCCCACGCCGTTCCTGCCCGATCGGGCGGAGCATCGCTGTGATCGTATTTTTATGCTGCAGGCGGCGGGACTTGTGCGAAGAATGCGCGCCTGCGGTGCGAAGAGCGCCGTGATCGGCGTTTCGGGAGGTCTGGATTCGACGCTTGCGGTACTCGTTGCCGCCCGGGCGATGGATGAACTGGGCCTGCCCCGAGAGAATCTGATGGCTGTCACGATGCCCTGCTTCGGAACAACGGGACGTACCCGATCCAATGCCGAGCTTATGAGTCTGTATCTCGGCTGCACCTTCCGGACGGTGGATATCGGGCCTGCTGTCATGTCCCATTTCGCAGACATCGGACATGATCCATCGGCGCACAACGTCGTGTTTGAAAATGCGCAGGCCCGCGAGCGTACGCAGGTGCTGATGGATCTGGCCAACGGAGTCGGCGGCTTGCTGGTCGGAACGGGTGACATGTCCGAACTGGCGCTCGGATGGTGTACCTACGGCGGCGACCAGATGAGCATGTACGGCGTCAATGCGGGCGTGCCGAAGACGGTGGTACGCGCGGTCGTACTGCGTTATGCCGAGACCTGCGGGGATGAAAACCTTGCAGCTGTTCTGCGGGACGTCGTGGACACCCCCGTTTCACCGGAACTTCTGCCGGCGGACGAGTGCGGCGATATCGCCCAGAAAACGGAAGAACTGATCGGACCCTATGCCCTGCATGATTACTTCCTCTATCATTTCCTGAAAGATGCCATTCTGCCGGAGGAAATTATCTCCTGTGCGGAGAAGGCCTTTGAAGGGGAGTATTCTCCGAAAGAGATACGGG
>JAUMXS010000085.1 GCA_030528965.1 Eubacteriales bacterium | reverse complement strand
CCTTCCTTATGCCCATCGAAGACGTCTTCACCATCACCGGCCGCGGCACTGTTACCACCGGTCGTGTCGAGCGTGGTACCGTCAAGGTTGGCGACAAGGTCGAGATCGTTGGTATCCGTGATACTCTGGAAACCGTCGTTACCGGTACCGAGATGTTCCACAAGACCCTCGAGTACGCTGAAGCCGGTGACAACGTCGGTACCCTGCTTCGTGGTATCGCGAAGAAGGACGTCGAGCGCGGCCAGGTTCTTGCTGCTCCGAAGTCCATTCTGCCCCACACCAAGTTCAAGGGCCAGGTTTACGTCCTGTCCAAGGATGAAGGCGGCCGTCATACCCCGTTCTTCAACAACTATCGTCCCCAGTTCTACTTCCGTACCACCGACGTCACCGGCGTCATCAGCCTTCCTGAAGGCGTTGAGATGTGCATGCCCGGCGATAACGTCGACATGGACGTTGAACTGATCACCCCGATCGCCATCGAGAACGGCCTTCGTTTCGCTATCCGTGAAGGCGGCCGTACCGTCGGCTCCGGCGTTGTTATTGCCATCAACGAGTAAGATTTATCTTTGTCTCATACAAAAAGACCGGACGAAAGTCCGGTCTTTTTGATATCATCACATCAGAGTGTGCATAAACCCGTTAAGCGATGTAGAATGGATATCCCCTCCGATCACACGACCTTCCACCACATAGAGATTGGCCAGGACCGTATCAGTTGAAGGATAGTTCGTGACGCGATAGCTGTACAGAGTAGCCTGCCTTCCTGCGAATTTCGACAGATCAAACCCTTGTTTTTTCTGCAGCTCGTTGTATTCAGCAAATACATCGGATAATTCCTGAGGAAGAACGATCTGCTGCGTGTCCACAGGTTCAGACTCAACTTCCCAGCCGCAGGAGGCGAGGTATTCCACACGCTCTTCATTGCCTTTTAAGGGATCATCCGACGCATCGTTCTTTCCGAGCAGCAGTATGATGACGGACAGAACGACTGCCATCAAGATCAGGATAGCAATACATTTTCTGGGGTTCCATTTTACAGTTTTAATGAACATTACACCGCCTCCTTTGTGCAAGCATATTCAAAGGTTGGCCGATGTATGCAGGAGGAAATCATATGGCCGGCATTCGTTTGGACAGGTTTATATCTGAGACTATGGGTCTTTCACGGAAGGAAGCACGCAGCTTTATTAAATCCGGTCGGGTGACGGCGGATGGATGCGCTGTGACCTCCCCGGATGAAAGGGTCGATCCGGAGCATATGACTTTGGAAGCGGACGGCTGTGTGCTTAAAGCGCAGGGGCCGGCCTATATTATGCTGAACAAACCCGCCGGAGTGCTGAGTGCTACCGAAGACTCGAGACAAAAGACGGTTCTGGATCTACTGCCTGAATCTCTGTCAAGGCGAGGCATGTTTCCCGTCGGACGTCTGGACAAGGATACGACAGGACTTCTGCTGTTGACGGATGACGGAGATTTTGCACATCGTGTCATTTCACCCAAATCTCGTGTACCCAAGCTGTATGAAGCGGAAATGGCAGGGGAGGCAGGAGAAGAAGATGTACGTGCTTTTGCGGACGGGCTGATCCTTGGAGACGGAACACAGTGTCTGCCGGCACGACTGGAACTGCTTGGTGGATCACATGTGAGAGTGGAAGTTTTTGAGGGGCGTTATCATCAGGTTCGGCGGATGCTGGCATCCCGCGGGCTTCCGGTCATTGCTCTGAAACGGCTTCGGATCGGCGCATTATGGCTTGATACAAATCTGATGGAAGGCGAGAGTAGACTGCTTACCGTGGAAGAGCTGCGTGCGGTGTTTATGCAGCCCGGCTCGGAAACAAGCGATTTTGCAGAAAATGTATAAAGCGCTGTACGATTTGACGGGAATGCACTTTTGTGCAGTGCAATCGTCAAAAAGTATATGGGCTTAATATACAACTTGACACACGAAACTCTATGGAAATCGCGAAGCAGTTTGGCATAGTCTGGAGAAATTAATACAAAAAACCTATTAAATTCTATTGAAAAATGCAGATGAATAGGTTATTATGTAAATTAACCTATTATGATAAACGTCAGAGCCAAACAGCTTAGCAAGGGAGGAAATACAATGTCAAGTCGTATTTTTCAAAGTATTATCATACAGATGAAAGATGCCACGGATCGATGCATGGGTGTTGTGGACGAACAGGGGTTTGTCGTAGCATGCAGCGAGCTTTCGATGATTGGTTCGCATTTGGATGATTTTCATGGACTGCAGGGGGATAGTCCCGAGCAGCTGTTTACCTCGGCTCTCCGTACATATAAACTGATCGGCGGCATGAATGCCCGCTTTGATTACGCGGTATTTGTGGATGGCCGGGATGCTGCGGCCCGCTGTGTATGCGTAATGGCTGCCGTCGCTTTCCATGAGGCCAAGGTCAACTACGAGGAAAAACATAACAAAGCGACTTTTGTCAAAAATATTATCTCGGATAACATTCTTCCCGGCGATGTTTACGTACGTGCCAAGGAACTGCATTTTACCGCAGACGTGCCCAGAGCCGTTTTCCTCATTCGTCAGCAGCCTCGGTCCGATGTGGCTGCCATTGAGGTGATTTCCAATCTGTTCCCGGACAGACAGCGCGATTTCGTGCTTTGCATCAGTGAGGCTGATATCGTGCTGATCAAGGAATTGACACTTGCACAGGATCACCGTGAGGTCTATGAGATCGCGACAAGCATCGAGAATGCACTCCACAGCGAACTGGCTGTGAACTGCGTGATCGGTATCGGTACAACGGCACGACATCTGCGTGAACTTGCCGACCGGTATAAAGAAGCTCAGGTGGCTATTGAAGTCGGCAAGGTATTTGATACCGAAAAATCCATTATCCATTACGATAATCTGGGCATCGGCCGTATTATTTATCAGCTTCCCACGACCCTCTGCGAGATGTTCCTGCATGAGGTATTTAAGAAGAATCCCATTGAGTCTCTCGATCAGGAGACTCTCTATACCATCAATAAGTTCTTTGAGAACAACCTGAACGTATCGGAGACCTCACGCAAGCTGTTTGTACACCGCAATACGCTTGTGTACCGTCTTGAGAAGATCAAGAAGCTTACAGGACTGGATTTGCGCGAATTTGATCATGCCATAGTGTTCAAAGTGGCACTCATGGTCAAGAAATATCTGAATTCACAGGGCAGCCGTTATTAAAACGGACTGTCCGGCGGAAAGGACCGGCGAGTTTTTTATGGTCAATTTAAAAGAAGTTACCATGTGCTACCCCGGCGCGGACAAGCCTGCTCTGAATGAGCTGGATCTGCGGATCGAGGATGGAGAATTTGTGTTTTTGGTCGGACCGTCCGGTTCCGGCAAGACCACGATTATTAAACTCCTGACGGGTGAGATCCGTGCCACTTCCGGAGAATTGGACGTGAACGGATTCGATCTGCAGCGGATCAAGAGAAACAAGCTGCCCGGGCTCCGGCGTACTCTGGGTGTCATCTTCCAGGACTTTCGTCTGATCGATAACAAGACGGTGTACGATAATGTGGCTTTTGCCATGCGTATCGTGGGTGCGTCCGGAAAAGAGATCAAACAGCGTGTTCCCTATGTTCTGGATCTGGTGGGGCTGAGCGGCTGTGAAAAGCGGTATCCTCCGGAACTGTCCGGTGGTGAACAGCAGCGTGTGGCCATCGCCCGTGCACTGGTAAACAATCCGAGCATGATCATTGCCGATGAGCCTACCGGCAACCTTGATCCTGTTAAGAGTCTGGAACTTATGTTCCTTCTTCAGAAGATCAATGAGCTCGGGACTACCGTGCTTGTGGTTACACATGAAAAAGAGCTGGTCGATGCTTTCTCGAAGCGTGTGGTTGCCATTAACGGCGGCTCGCTGGTCAGCGACGGAATGGACGGGTATTACAGCTATGAAATTGAATAGAATTGGGTTCCTCATTAAAGAGGGTTTCGGTAATATCTTTACGCATAGATTCATGTCCTTCGCGTCTGTGACGATCATTGTGGCCTGTCTGCTGATCATGGGCAGTTTTACTCTGGTGGCGATCAATATCGATGCCGTCATCACGGAACTGGAACATCAGAGCGAGGTCATGGCTTTCGTGGATGAATCTTTGTCCGAAAAAAAGGCCAGGGCGCTGGAGACGGAACTATCTGCGGCTGCCAATGTTCGCGAAGTGAAATTTGTTTCCCGCGAAGAGGCCCGGGATAATTATATCAGTCAGTATGAAGATCCCACCATCTTTGAGGATATTGAGGCGAAGGTATTTCGTCATCGTTATGTTATCTATCTGGATGATATTACTCAGATGACAGAAACAGTCGATGCGGTCCGCAGTATTTCCGGTATTGCGGATGTCAATGACTACAGTTCGATAGAAGAAGGCTTTGTTACCATACGCAACGTCGTGAGCGCCATATCTCTCGCGCTGATCGTGCTGCTGCTGGTAGTTTCCGTGTTCATTATGGCGAACACCATTAAGCTTGCCAGCTTTACCCGTCGTGAAGAGATCGCTATTATGAAGATCGTGGGCGCTTCAAACTGGTTTATTCGTTTCCCCTTTGTGGTTGAAGGTCTGGTGCTCGGACTGCTGGGCGGCGGAATCGCCTTTGGTCTGCAGTGGGGGCTGTATGATCTCGTGAATACGCGGATCATGACCGGTCTGGCAGCGGAACTGTTCCAGGTTATCCCGTTCCAGGTCCTGCTTATTCCTGTGCTGTCCATCTATCTGGTGATCGGCATTCTGGTTGGTATCTTCGGCGGGAATATAGCCATCCGGAATTATCTGAAAGTCTAAGCGGGGAGGAGATCCACATGAGCAAAAACCGCAGACGTTTTGTCACAAGTGTGGCGCTCTTTCTGGCGGTCATTATGCTTCTGTCAATCGTTTTGGCGGTGATTCCTGCCATGGCGGTAACTCAGAGCCAGATCAATGCTCTGGAGAGCGCAAAAAGTGAGCTCACTGAGAAATCCAAAGAGCTTGAGTCAAAAATCAATGAGCTGACCATCGAGCAGTCCCGATACATAGACCGTAAGGCTGCTCTGGATGAGCAAAATGAGCTTAATCGTCAGGAAATCGAGCTGA
>JAUMXS010000084.1 GCA_030528965.1 Eubacteriales bacterium | reverse complement strand
AGAGGAGAATGAGCATGGAGATCATCGAATACCTGAAACAAACCGGTTGGGGCGAGATGCTCATCACCTTTTTCGTCGCGATGGTCCCGGTCATCGAACTGCGCGGCGCCATCCCGCTCGGCGTCGGCATCGGGCTTCATCCCTGGACCGCGATGATCGTCAGCATTTGCGGGAATATGGTCCCCGCGCCCTTCATTATTCTGTTTATCCGCCGTGTGTTTTTCTGGCTGCGCCGGAAGTCCCCCAAACTGGAAAACCTGATCTCCCGTCTGGAACACCGTGCGGATGAAAAGAAAGACCTCGTACGGAGATACAAACTGCTCGGCCTGATCATCCTCGTGGCCGTGCCGCTGCCGGGTACCGGTGTCTGGACCGGCGCCCTCGTCGCCGCTCTTATGGATCTGCGCATGAAGCTCGCTCTGCCGGCGATCTTTATCGGCGTCGTTATCGCCGGATTCCTCGTCACCGGACTCACTTTCGGAGTAACCGGGCTCGCTTTCGGGCTTGCCGCCGCTTTTTGATGGATTTTTCGGAAAAAATCTGAAATAATCTATGGGAAAGCCCTTTCGGAGATGCAATCCTGATGCGTCCGCACGCATATAATAGGCTTGTTCGAATGAATCATGCGTGCGGAATATCGGTTCGCACGGTGGATCCTGTACGAAAGGGAGTGCCGTTTTATGGATTTGCGGAGATTGGTATGCCTGCTGGCGATATTCTGTCTTTTGACGGGGTTCTGCGACGCCTCGGCACTGGAGGCCGGAGACGTCTGTGTGGCCGTCGGAGCGGATCTTTCCGAGGACCAGATCAAAGACGTTTATGAGATCTTCGGCAAAAAGCGCGGCGAAGTCCCCGAAGTCACCGTTACGAATGCGGAGGAACGGCAGTATCTGGAGGGACTGGCCGAGGAATCCGTGATCGGGACGCGCTCCGTGTCCTGCGCCTGTGTGGAGATCCTGCCTGCGGACAGCGGTCTGCGGGTCGAGGTCTCGAATATCGGCTGGTGTACAGAGGAAATGTACCGAAGCGCTCTCCTGACGGCCGGCGTGAAGGATGCGGAACTGCTTGTCACCGCACCCTTTGAGGTGTCCGGGACGGCGGCGCTGACCGGAATTTATAAAGCCTATGAGGATATGAGCGGTCAAACGCTCGGTGAGCCGGAGAAATCCGCCGGGACACAGGAACTGGTCGTGACGGCGGAACTGGCCGACGAGATCGGAAGCTCCGATGCTGTGAGCGTGGTCAACGAATTAAAGCTCGTGCTCGGTCAGACCCGTGAGATGAGCGATGAGGAACTCAAAGAGCAGATCGATGAGATCGCGTCGGACATCGGGGTGGAATTCGTGGACAGCCAGAAGGAACAGCTCGTTTCCCTCTGCCGGACGCTGGAAAAGCTCAATGTCGATGAACTGAAGGAAAAGGCCGAACAGGTCCGGGAGACCATGGAGAAGCTGAACGAGAAGGCCGAACAGGTTCAGGAGACGGTGCAGAAACTGAACGAGGCCAAGGATAAAGCCGCCGGGTTTATCCAGAGCGTACAGAAGCTTTTGAGCGCGATCATGGAGTTTTTCTCCTCTGTATTGAATAAGTAAAAGTGGCAGGAATGTTCGTAAAAAACGAACATTCCTTTGCTAATGGACGAAAAAGACCCTGCATCGTGGGGAGCGTGCCGGCCCGGCGCTTTTTTTGCATAAGGGGAAGCGGCTTTTCCACAGAAAAAGACATTCAGAAAGATACAGGATCGGATATGAGACATATACTCATCGTAAACCCCGCCGCGGGGCGGGAGAACAGTCTGGGAAAGGTTACGGCCGAGGCGGCGGAAGTGTTCGGGGCGCGGGGCGAGGATCATGAGATCTACGTCACCCGATGCCGCATGGATGCTGCGAGGTATATCCATGAAGCCGCCGCGTGCAGCCGGGAAGAGCTGCGTATTTACGCCTGCGGCGGCGACGGGACGCTGAACGAATGCGCCGGGGCGGCCGCAGGGCTGGCGCATGTTGCCGTGACCCATTACCCCTGCGGGACCGGGAATGATTTCATCCGCACCTTCGGGGATGAACAGGATCGCTTCCGCAGTCTGGCCGAACTGGCTGACGGGGAAGTGCGGCCCCTTGATATTATGCGCTGCGGCGACCGCTGCAGTCTTAACATCTGTTCCGTCGGTGTGGATGCCCGCATCGGTGCGGATGTACACAAATACAGCGGCCTGCCCCTCATCGGCGGAGCCGCGGGCTATGTCGTGTCCACTGCCGTCCACTTTTTCCGCGGCCTGAGCAGTCCTATGCGCATCACTGCCGGGGGACAGGTGTTTGACGGCGACATGACCCTCGTCTGCGCCTGCAACGGTCGGTATTACGGCGGCGGTTTTAATCCGGTCCCCGACGCCCGTCCGGACGACGGCCTGCTGGATATTCTCGTCGTCCCCGGCATCACGCGCAGGATCTTTGCCCGCGTCATCGTCCCCTATGCCCGGGGACATTACCGAAACTATCCCCAGTATCTCACGCATATCCGCTCCGATCGGCTCCGGATCGAGGCAGAGGAACCCTTTATCGTGAACCTTGACGGCGAGAGTGTCCGGCGAAAAACACTGGACATTGAGATCTCCGCCGGCGGGCTGCGATTCCTTGTTCCCCGCGGGATGAAGTTTTTTGAGGAGAAAGACAGCAGAGAGACGTGCGAAATCGAATAAGGGAGATTTCCGAAGCAATCGGACGATAAATGAAAATATTCCTGTATTTCGATAAAAAATACCAATAAATTTGGAAAAATCCCCCTTGCAGAATGGAAAAGGATGTTTTATCATTATAAATGTTAGCACTCCGGAAAGATGAGTGCTAACCAAAAACAATAAAAACTCAATTACAGGAGGAATAGATAGCATGGAACTGAAACCGTTGGCAGACAGAGTGGTTATCAAGCAGATCCAGGCGGAAGAAAAGACGAAGGGTGGAATCATTCTCACCTCTGCAGCTCAGGAGAAGCCTGAGGTATATGAAGTTGTCGTAGTGGGCCCGGGCGGCCTCGTGGACGGCAAGGAAGTCAAGATGGAAGTCAAGGCCGGCGACCGTGTCATCACCGGCAAGTACAGCGGCACCACCGTCAAGCTGGACGGCGAGGAGCTGACCATCGTACGTCAGTCGGACATTCTGGCTGTTGTGCTGTAAGGAAGGAGTAACTGAGTTATGGCTAAGAAACTGGTATATGGTGAAGAAGCCCGCCGCGCGCTGGAAAACGGCGTAAATGCGATCGCGGATACCGTTAAGATCACGCTGGGACCCAAGGGCCGCAACGTAGTTCTGGATAAGAAGTACGGCGCTCCCCTCATCACCAATGATGGTGTGACGATCGCGCGTGAGATTGAGCTGGAAGAGAATGCGGACAACATGGGCGCGCAGCTGCTCCGTGAAGTCTCCACCAAGACGAACGACGTTGCGGGTGACGGTACCACGACGGCTACCGTTCTTGCGCAGGCGATGATCCGTGAGGGTCTGAAGAATGTTGCGGCCGGTGCCAATCCGATGGTTATGAGACGCGGCATCCAGAAGGCCACCGATGCGGCGGTCCAGGCCATTCGCGACAATTCTCAGCCTGTGAACGGCACGAGCGATATCGCCCGCGTCGGCACGGTTTCCTCCGGCGACGAGAAGATCGGCAATCTGATTGCCGAGGCCATGGAAAAGGTTGGCAACAACGGTGTCATCACCATTGAAGAGAGCAAGACTGCCGAGACCTATTCCGAAGTTGTTGAAGGTATGGAATTTGACCGCGGCTATGTATCTCCCTACATGGTTACGGATACCGATAAGATGGAAGCCATTATTGACGATCCTCTGCTGCTCATCACGGACCGCAAGATCTCCAACATTCAGGAGATCCTGCCTCTGCTGGAGCAGGTCGTGCAGGCCGGCCGCAAGCTGGTCATCATTGCCGACGAGGTCGAGGGCGAAGCGCTGGCTACCATCATTCTGAACAAGCTGCGCGGCACCTTTACCTGTGTCTGCGTGAAGGCGCCCGCTTTTGGTGATCGCCGCAAGGAGATCATGCAGGATATCGCCATCCTGACCGGCGGTCAGGTCATCGCGAGCGATCTCGGTATGGAACTGAAGGAAGCGACTCTGGAAATGCTGGGTCGTGCCCGTCAGGTCAAGGTCAACAAGGAACGTACGATCATTGTTGACGGCGCCGGCGATCCCGAGGCGATCAAGGCCCGTGTACAGCAGATCGTTAAGACGATCGAAGTCACGACCTCTGAATTTGACAAGGAAAAGCTGATGGAGCGTATGGCTCGTCTGTCCGGCGGCGTAGCAGTCATCAAGGTCGGTGCCGCGACCGAGACGGAGATGAAGGAAAAGAAGCTCCGCATTGAAGATGCTCTGAACTCCACCCGTGCGGCGGTCGAAGAGGGTATCGTCCCCGGCGGCGGCAGTGCGTATGTACTGGCCGGCAAGGCGGCCGAGGGCGTTGTGGCGACGCTGGACGGCGATGAGCGTACCGGTGCTTCGATCATTGCGAAGGCCCTGCGCGCGCCGGTCATGCAGATCGCGGCGAATGCCGGTCTGGAAGGCGCGGTCATTCTGGATAAGATCCGCAGCTCCGAGACCCCGACCTTCGGCTTTGATGCTGCGACGGAAGAGTATGTGGATATGGTTGCCGCGGGCATCGTGGACCCGACCAAGGTTTGCCGCAGTGCGCTGGAGAATGCCGCTTCCGTGGCCCAGATGGTACTGACGACCGAAGCGATGGTGGTTGATATCCCCGAACCGGCTCCCGCCGGCCCGGCTGCCCCCGACATGGGCGGCATGTATTAAAACAACTGGCAGAAAGGCCGAGTCCCAAAGGGGCTCGGCCTTTCTTTGCCAATGGGGATGCACTGCGCTTTGCGCGCAAAGCGCGCACACAAAGCTCCGTGATAAGAGTTTTTTCCGACGCGCAGGTCGCCGGAAAAAACACATTGAAGTTTATTCCGGCGCTTCCGAGCGCCGGAACCCTGCGGGGCTTTGCCGGCAGGAAGAGATACCACCCACCCAAGGCTCCCTCTGACGAGGGCGCGCCGAAGATTACCGTAAAAGAAAAAGACCGTCACCTAGGGTAACTCGTAATAAGACAGGTTTATAAAGTTTAGATTGAACAGCGTGGCGTG
>JAUMXS010000083.1 GCA_030528965.1 Eubacteriales bacterium | reverse complement strand
CAAGGCCCTCTCAGTCGGCTTCGCTGCCAGCTCTCCCTTTGGGAGAGCAAAGACCCTCTCAGTCGGCTTCGCTGACAGCTTCCTTTGCACAAGGGAGCCTTGGGTGGGGCGGTGTCTTTCGCGCGTCAGAGAGAATCTTGGGGTGATGTATCCTCGGGACGGAGAATGATCTCCAGATCCACGATGTCATCCATCGATAGTTTTGTGCCGTCCTGCAGGACGATCTGCCGTTCCGTTTCGTTGACCCGGCGGACCTGTCCCTTTACCGTCACATACGCACCGCCGGCTTTCCTCTCATCCGCCCGGAAACAAATAAACCGTACCTCCGGACGGGCACTGCAGCAGTCCGTCAGTTCCCGGAATTTCCGGTTCAGCCGGGTGAGCTCTTCCTCATCCGGCACCATGCGCACTTCCGTCTGCCGCGCCGTCTCCCGGATCGCATCCTCATACCCCGTCAGCGCCGCGAAAGGCGAAAACTGTGCCGCCCGGTCGTGCATCGACATCCGCGGACGCGTTCGACTGCCCTCGTACGGCAGATCGATGATGTCCGCGTACATCCCGCACGCCGTGTTTCCCGGTATCCGGTCGGGGATACAGTGCCCCGTCGGGGAGATGCTGCATACTTTTTCCGCTGTCATGCTCATTTTCCTCTCCTTTATCCGGGCTTGGGCGGTGGTTTTTGTCCGGACTTAGGCCCGATGACCGCCGATCTGCGCATTCCGGTCCCGCGCCGTCGCGCCTTTCTCCAGATTCATTCCGCGCAGTATGGCGTTCTTCCCGTATTTCCGCTTGATCGACAGTACCGCCCGCTGCTGCCGCTTTTCCCGGTCCAGGCGTTTTTGCTCCGCCCGCCTCTGTCTGGCACGCTCTCCGTAATCCGTGAACAGATCGATCTGCTCCGTCTCTTCCGGAGCCGGGATCTCCGTTTCCCGGATCACATGCGCCGCCGTGATATTCAGACGCCGTACCAGCAGTTCCCGGTTCGTGATCCGGTCAAATAGCTCCGACACCGCCTGCATGATCTCCTTCGTCGATGACGTGTATTTTCCCAGATTGGCTGTCCCGTGTGCGTATTTCGGCACCCGGCGGCCGTAATGGTCCTCTATGACCTCTCCCGTGTATCTCCCGCTGCGCGCAGGGTCGCTCAGATTCTCCACGTCATAGCCTATCGTGACAACGATCTGATCCGTGACAAGCCCCTTTTCCACCAGATCCAGCACCAGCAGATCCGCCATCTCCCGAAGGACCAGCTTCGCCTCCTCCGACTCATACGCCCTGTGCAGTACCTGCCCGGAACTCAGACTGTTCGTCCTCGGACGATAGTTCCGGATCGCCTCCACCGTGCAGGGTTCCCACCCCCACGCATGATCGATCAGCAGCTCCGCATTCTTCCCGAACAGCTTATACAGCAGCTCCTCGTTCTTCAGCGAACAGCGCGCGACGTCCCCCATCGTGAACATCCCGTTCTCTTCCAGCTTCTTCGAGTAGCCGCGGCCGATCCGCCAGAAATCCGTGAGCGGCTGATGCATCCAGAGCGTCTCCCGGTAGCTCCGTTCATCCAGCTCCGCTATACGGACCCCGTCCTTATCCCCCGGAAGGTGCTTCGCCACGATATCCATCGCCACCTTGCACAAATACAGATTCGTCCCGATGCCTGCCGTCGCCGTGATCCCCGTCGTGCGCAGCACATCCCGGATCATCATCATCGCAAATTCCCGCGGCGTCTTTCCGCTCCCCTTCAGATAATCCGTCACGTCCATGAAAACTTCGTCGATCGAATAGACGATGATGTCCTCCGGGGCCACATACTTCATATAAATATCGTAGATCTGCGTACTGTACGCCATGTAATACGCCATCCTCGGCGGCGCGATGATAAAGTCGATCGCCAGCTCCGGATTCGCCTGCAGCTCCGAAAAAAAACAGGACGAGCCGATGAGCTTCCGACCCGGCGCATTGTGCCGCCGGCCCGCGTTCGCTTCCCGGATGTGCTGCAGGACCTCAAACAGCCGGCCGCGGCCCGAAATGCCGTATGCCTTCAAAGAGGGCGTCACCGCAAGGCAGATCGTTTTGTCCGTGCGGCTCTCGTCCGCTACGACCAGATTGGTGTCCAGCGGATCCAGTCCGCGCTCCCGGCATTCCACCGAGGCATAAAACGACTTGAGGTCGATCGCAATATAGACCCTTTCCTTTTCCGCTCCGTGCTCCACCTGCGTGCCCTCCTTTCCTTTGACCTTTTTTCTCCTTTGGATCTTTTCGCGTAAAGCCGGGTACACCCCTGCGCGGCCCGGTGCGCGCCGGGCAGGGGGGAAATCGTGTAAGGGCCGGTATGTGCCGTGTAAGGGAAAACCGTGCGCGGCCCGGTGTGCACAGTGAAAGGGGAGTACCCGTATGAGGCCCTGTATGCGCCGTGAAAGGGGAGTGCTCCTGTGAGATCCCCGGCGCACCCACTTACCCGGCGGAAGAGCGATTTTCCCGTTTGCTGCCTATTTCAGAAAATCGCTTCGATGTTCCGTCTCACGCAGCGCATAGCCCTCACGCCGCAGCTTCGCCGCCTTCAGTGCGACCAGATTCCGGTCCGTCTGCATCGCGGCCGCGATCTGCCCGTCCGAGTAGCCGTATCTTATATATTCCAGCATCTCCTCATCATCCAGCAAAATCTCCGCCGCCACGACATTCGCCTCATATTCCGGCTTCGCAGTCATATCGTACAGCATGAATTCATACATCGCGGAACTTTCCGCAATGAGATGCCGGTGCAGCTGATCGTGACCCAGTTCATGCGCGCACACGATCTTCTGCAGCGGTTCCGGCAGCTGCGCGTTGATGAAAATGAACCGGTTCCGCATGATCTGCCGGTACATCCCCTTGAGCGGGCCGAAATCATCCCGGAACATAAGCTCAATGCCCAGCCCCGACGCGATCTGAAACGGATCGCGCGTTCCGAAACGCCGTACCAGACGGCGGCCCGTCGCTATGAGTTCATCCGTATGCATCCCGTCGCCTCCGTTCCGCCGCAAACCCGTCTGACAGATCTCTTCCTCATTTCTTCTCCGAATTCTCCGCTGTCCCGGCCTTTTTCCCCGGCGCATACTTCTTGTTCTTCTCGCGCGCCAGCCAGTAAGCGTCGTTCAGAGCCCGCATCGCACCGTCCAGCGCTTCCTCGCTCAGCTCTCCGCCCGCAAACAGACCCGTCACTTCTTCCACCAGCCGCTCTATATCCCGCGCCGCCTTCGCGCCGCCCTTCTCCCGGGCTTCCACGATATACGTTCCGCTGCTGCCCAGCAGATATTCCGCCGTCACTCCCAGCGCTTCCGCCAGCTTCTGGATGACCTCCATGTTCGCCGGACGCCGGCTGCCCAGTTCATAATTCTGGATCGTCCGGCAGGTCACCCCTACGAGCTTCGCCAGCTCCGCCTGCGTCAGCTCCGCTTCCTGCCGCTTCTCCCGCAGTCTGTCACCGAATACCATCTTCCGTACCCCTTTCGTTCCCGTCATCGATACACGAATGACTTTTCGTCAAAATATACCGTTGACACGAAATGCTGTTCGCGATATAATGCTCCCACAAACACGAAATGTCGTTCGTGTTGACATCATAACTCACGAAATACCGTGTGTCAACCGGGATCTTCTTATGATCGGAGGTTTTCTTATGGACGATATGCCCTGCAAAAAAGTTTATGTTGCCGTCAATCTCGACGTGGACCAGAACGGAGACATCCAGCCGCGGTCCATCCGCTGGAAAAACGGCCGTGTCTTTATCATCGAGAGAGTCGTATATAAATGCCGTGCCGGCGCCCGTAAAGTCGGCGGCGGCGGGATCCGCTATACCGTCGTGATCGCCGGCAAGGAGACCTTCCTCTTTCAGGAGGGAAACCGCTGGTTCGTCGAGGCACGGGAGGACTATGACTGAACCGCGGCGCATGCTTCGGAGATCCGTAAAAACGGGGAATTGACAGCCGCGCTCCGTGTGCTTTATAATATGCGCCGTGCGCTGTGCGCCGATCCCGGTTCACGTTTTTTGAAAGGAGATTTGCCGTACTATGTTTATTCATGAAGATGTGAAATTCGTGGGTGTCAATGACCATGCCGTTGATCTCTTTGAAGGACAGTATGTCGTCCCCAACGGTATTTCCTACAACTCCTATGTTATCCTTGATGAGAAGATCGCCGTCCTCGATACCGTCGATCAGAACTTTATCCCCGAATGGCTCGATAAGATCGTTGCCGTCCTCGGTGATAAAACCCCCGATTACCTCGTCGTTCATCACATGGAGCCCGACCATGCCGCCGGTATCCATGCTTTCCTTCGGAAGTTCCCCGAGGCCGTCGTTATCTCTTCCGCTAAGGCCTTCGTGATCATGAAGCAGTTCTTCGGCTCCGATTACGCCGACAGACGCATGGTCGTGAAGGAAGGCGACGTCGTCTCCTTCGGCAAGCATGCCCTCGCCTTCGTCGAGGCCCCCATGGTCCACTGGCCCGAAGTCCTCGTTTCCTATGACCCCGCGACCAAGATCCTCTTCGCCGCCGACGGTTTCGGTAAGTTCGGCGCCCTCGACGTCGAGGAACCCTGGGACGATGAGGCCAGACGCTATTTCATCGGCATTGTCGGCAAGTTCGGCAAAAACGTTCAGGCCCTCCTGAAAAAGGCCGCCACCCTCGATATCCAGACCATCTGCCCCCTCCATGGCCCCGTCCTGACCGAGAACCTCGGCCATTACCTCAGCCTCTATGATACCTGGTCTGCCTATCGCCCCGAGGAAGAGGGCATCGTGATCGCCTATACCTCCGTTTACGGACACACCAAAGATGCCGTTACCCTCTTTGCCGAACTCCTGCGCGAAAAAACCGAGAAGCCCGTTGTCGTCTATGACCTCGCCCGATGCGATATGGCGCAGGTCGTCGCCGACGCTTTCCGTTATTCCACCCTCGTCCTTGCCACCACGACCTATAACGGAAAGATCTTCCCCTTTATGCGTGAACTCATCTGCGACCTGAACGAACATGCCTATCAGAACCGTAAGGTCGCCCTCATCGAGAACGGCTGCTGGGCACCCACCGCGGCCAAAGTTATGCGCGATTCCCTTCAGGGCGCAAACCTGAGCTTCGCCGAGACCGTCGTTACCATCCGCTCCGCGCTCCAGGATGACAGCAAGGCTCAGCT
>JAUMXS010000082.1 GCA_030528965.1 Eubacteriales bacterium | reverse complement strand
ACACCGCCGACGAGAGGGACAGAAAGGGTGAAACACATGAAATGTCCGGTTGGTCCCGCGGCACTTTTTCTGGCCGTATTGTTTTTCGGACTGAGCGCCGTTCTGGCGCTCCGGGAGGAACAGACGAGCTTTGTCATCTCCCCGATCCCGGCGGATGCCGCCGTCTCCGAAACAGAGAGTCTCTCCGCAGATGAGGATGGATCGGTCATATCACTGGTCATTCATGTTCCCCTCAACACCGCGTCGGCAAAAGAACTCACGGCATTGCCCGGCGTCGGTGAAACGCTGGCCGAAGCCATTGTCCGATATCGTGAGGAATACGGTCCTTTCCGTACGCCGGAGGATCTCATGGATGTTCCCGGGATCGGAGAAGGCGTGATGGATGCGATCCGCGCGCAAATGCCCTGAGGGTCTCCCGAAGAAGGCTGCATCATGTTCATAACCTGCCGCAAAATGCCGCAGGCGTCAAATCGTATATGTATATCATTTCTTCAGTCTGATATCTTTGAAAAAGAAAGGAAAACCTGTCATGAGCAAAATCGGTACTATTTGTGTACAGGGCGGCTACAAGCCCGGTAACGGCGAACCCCGCCAGGTCCCCATCATCCAGAGCACCACGTTCAAGTACAACACCAGCGAGGATATGGGAAAACTGTTCGATCTGGAAGCTCCCGGCTACTTCTACAGCCGTCTCCAGAATCCCACCTGCGACCTCATCGCAGCCCGCATCTGTGAGCTGGAAGGCGGTACCGCGGGTATGCTCACCTCTTCGGGACAGTCGGCGAACTTCTACTCCCTGTTCAACCTCTGTTCCTGCGGAGACCACATCGTATCTTCCTCCGCCATCTACGGCGGCACCTATAACCTCATCGCCGTCACCATGCGCCGCATGGGCATTGAAGCGACTTTTGTCTCCCCCGACTGCAGTGAAGAAGAACTGGAAGCCGCTTTCCGCCCCAACACCCGGGCCGTTTTCGGCGAGACCATCGCAAACCCCGCTCTCGCGATCCTGGACATTGAGCGCTTCGCCAATGCCGCGCATCGTCACGGTGTCCCTCTGGTGATCGACAACACCTTCCCCACCCCCATCAACTGCCGTCCCATCGAGTGGGGTGCGGATATCGTTACCCATGCCACGACCAAGTACATGGACGGCCACGGCGGCACCGTGGGCGGCGCCATTGTCGACAGCGGTCACTTCAACTGGCTGGCCCACGCGGACAAGTTCCCCGGCCTCACCACTCCGGATGACAGCTATCACGGTATCGTCTATGCGGAAAAGTTCGGTCAGGGCGGCGCGTTCATCACGAAGTGCACCGCGCAGCTCATGCGTGACCTCGGCTCCACGCCGTCTCCCCAGAGCGCCTATTATATCGGTCTGGGCCTCGAATCTCTCCATCTGCGTATGGAGCGTCATTGTTCCAATGCAATGGCTCTTGCCAAGTATCTGCGTGACCATGAAAAGGTCTCCTGGGTAACTTACCCGTCTCTCCCCGGCGACAAGTACTATGATCTGGCCCAGAAATATCTGCCCAACGGAAGCTGCGGCGTTGTCTGCTTCGGCGTTAACGGCGGCCGTGCCGCTGCCGAGCGCTTCATGAAGGAACTGAAGCTCGGCATCATTGCCACCCATGTCGCGGACGCCCATACCTGTGTCCTGCACCCGGCGAACGCCACGCATCGCCAGATGAACGACGAGGAACTGCTGGCCGCCGGCGTCACCCCGGACCTCATCCGTTTCTCCGTGGGTATCGAAGACATCAACGACATCCTGTTCGACGTCGAACAGGCCCTGTCGGTGGTATGAGTTTTCCCTGGCCGATACCCGACGCCGCCGCGCCGGATATTTACCGCTTTACTCCCCGCTTTTTCACGAACCGGGGCATCCGGCTGCTTCTGCTGGATGTGGACAATACGATCGCTCCGTACGGAGATGATACTGTCCCGCCCCGGCTCGCGGAGTGGGCAAACGGGATCCGTCAGGCAGGGATCGAGATCTATATACTCTCGAACAACCGCGGTGACCGTCCCTCCATTTTTGCGGAGCAGCTTGGCTGCGGCTGGATAGGCCGGGCCGCGAAGCCCGGAACCAAGGCCCTTCTCGCCGTTCTGCAGGAAAAAGCCGTGGAACCCGGACAGGCCGCACTCATCGGCGATCAGATCTATACGGACGTCCTCTGTGCCCGCCGCGCAGGCATACTGGCTCTGCTGGTCCAGCCGATCCGTCTTCAGAACCCGCTTCTCGCCCTGCGATACGGACTGGAAGTTCCGTTCCGGGCCGCTTATCGATGGAGGAGTACAAAAATATGAATCATGTCGAGGATATGCGCACCGCTCTCGAAGCGGCGCCCTTTGATGCACTGCTTCTGCTTTCGCCGGTCAACAGACGATATGCAACCGGTTTTCCGGCCTCGGACGGAGCTGTCCTGCTCACGCGGAAGAGCTGCCGGTATTATACGGACTCCCGTTATATTGAGGCAGCACAGGCCGCTCTCGCCGGTGTGGCGGAGCCCGTTCTCACCGGCCCCGGCCGGAGACAGACGGAACTCGTCATCGATGCATTGAAGGATGAAAACATCGAAACCGTCGGCGTGGAGGAGGAGTACCTCTCCTATGCGGATTATTGCCGACTGGAAGAAAAGCTTCCCTCCAAAATGGTCCCGGCGCAGGCTTTCATGTCCCGTCTGCGGGCAAGCAAAGGTCCGCAGGAACGTGATGCGCTTATCGCCGCACAGAGGCTCGCGGAAACCGCATACAACGAAGTACTGGAACTGCTTCGTCCCGGACTCACCGAACGTGAAGTAGCGGCGGAGCTGGTTTACCGCATGCTGCGTCTGGGTGCGGAAGGCGTTTCTTTCGATCCGATCGTCCTGGCCGGTCCGCGCGGCAGTCTGCCGCACGGTGTCCCCTCGGACAATGTCCTGCGCACCGGAGATTTCGTAACGATGGATTTCGGCTGTATTCTGGACGGCTGGTGTTCGGACACGACGCGCACGGTGGCGCTGGGTCATGTGACCGACGAAATGCGCACGGTATACGAAACCGTTCTGACCGCGCAGAAAACCGGTATCGCGGCGGCCCGTGCGGGCGTTTCCGGCCGGGATGTGGACGGCGCGGCCCGCGCCGTTATCGAAAAAGCCGGATACGGAGAATACTTTGGACATAGCTTCGGCCACGGCGTCGGTCTGGAAGTACATGAGGCCCCCTATGTTTCCACCATGGCGGAAACACCGCTGCCGCTGGGTTCCGTGATCTCCGCCGAGCCGGGGATCTATCTCCCGGGACGTTTCGGCGTGCGGATCGAGGATGTTCTCTGGCTTACGGAAAACGAAGCTGTGGATATTACCTGTCTGAATCGGGAACTTATTATTTTATAAATTGGGAGGAACAGCACGATGGCATACATCACAGATTTCCATCACGAGGATAACTGGCAGGCCGTCAAGGATGCGACCATGACGACCATCGGCAAGGCTACCGGAAGGTATCCCGACGACACCTGGAAACTCAAACTGCTGCGCTGTGAGCATTCGCCGATCCGGAAGCTGAAATTCTCCTGGCGCTGGCGTGATCTGCCCTATTGGGTCTCCGTACATTTTGTACGGCACAAGATCGGCATCGAGCATTTTGTCAAGACACAGCGTACAGACCGCACGGGCATCGACCGCGGCGAACTGCCGCAGGGTTCTTTTGTCACGCATGAGTGCGAAGCAAACGCTCAGGCAATGATCCAGATCAGCCGCAAACGTCTTTGCGCCTGTGCCAGCCCGGAAACGACCGCCGCATGGAAGCTCGTTCGGGATGAAGTGGCCAAAACCGAACCCGCTCTGGCTCATCTCATGGTTCGCGAATGTGTCTACCGCGGCTACTGCCCCGAAATGTTCGGCTGCGGCTATGACAAAACGGAAGCGTTCCGTGAAGAGCTGGAAAAATACCGTGGAGACAAGATCTGAACGCATACTAAGATTTGTGTTGCAAAACGGACAAGTGTATAGTAAAATATAGAAGAAAAATAGTATATGCGCATACACGCATCGGATACAGGAGGAGTAGGTAATCATGATTTCCGCTGGTGAATTTAGAAATGGCGTGACCTTTGAAATGGACGGTCAGGTCATGCAGGTCGTGGAATTTCAGCATGTTAAGCCCGGCAAAGGCGCCGCCTTTGTCCGCACCAAAATGAAGAATGTCATTACCGGTGCTGTTCTGGAAACTTCTTTCAACCCCACTGCGAAGTTCGAAAACGCTTACGTCGAAAGACGTAATATGGAGTACAGCTACCAGGACGGCAACCTGTACTACTTTATGGATCCCGAAAGCTACGAACTCGAGCCCATCGACGAGAGCATGCTCGGCGACAACTTCAAGTTCGTCAAGGAGAACATGACCTGCTCGGTCAGTTCCTACAAGGGCAAGGTCTTTGCCGTTGATCCTCCCAACTTTGTGGATCTGGAAGTCACGCAGACCGACCCCGGCTTTGCCGGCAACACCGCTACCAACGTCACGAAGCCCGCTACGCTCGAAACCGGCGCAGAGATCAAGGTTCCTCTGTTCATCGGACCGGGCGACCGGATTCGCATCGACACCCGCACCGGAGAATACCTGGAACGCGCAAAAGGCTAAGCTTTAACGACGTACAGGCAACCACCGAAAGGAGAAATATCATGGAAATTTCCGAAAAAGTGGCCTATCTGAAGGGTCTGGCTGAAGGCATGGGTATGGACGATTCCACGAACGAGGGCAAGCTGTTCCGCGTGATCGTGGATGTGTTGGAAGACATCGCCCTGGATCTGCAGGATCTGAATGACAACGCTCTGGATCTCGCCGAGGAAATCGACGAGCTGAGCGATGACCTCGCCGTTCTGGAAGAGGAAATTTACGAATGCGATGATGATTGCTGCTGCTGTGAAGAAGAAGATGACGACGAAGAAGATCCCGTCTTCTACGCCGTTACCTGCGAGGCCTGCGGTAATGAAATCACCGTCGACGAGGATGTCCTGGATCTCGGCAGCATCGAATGCCCTCACTGCGGTGAACTCATCATTCTCACTGCCGACAACGTCGAAGAGCTCGTTGAAGAGGACGAAGACTAAGGCATCTATAATCGGTTAAAACTTCATGCGCTTCGCCCGCGCGGGGGTTCCGTCTGCGGAAGATCCCCGCGCTGGTGGAGCGTTGTGTTTTCACCGGTGTAATACGCTGCTGCGGGCTTTCCCCGCGGCAGTCTGACAG
>JAUMXS010000081.1 GCA_030528965.1 Eubacteriales bacterium | reverse complement strand
AAGCGCCGGCCTTTTTCTTCTCCACGGCCAGATAGACCAGCAGACCGTGACCGGCGGAGGCAGCCCGCGTATCAAGGGTTACGATCTTCCGGTCGGGATATTTTTCGTTCAGCTCGCCGGCTGCGATGCAGGCGGAGTTGAAGGTCGTGCTGAGGGCGGAGGAGAAACCAAGATAAAGAACATCTTTTCCGTCCTGCAGGATCGACTCAAAGGCGTGGAGGAAAGTGTCGGCGTTGACCGCGGAGGTCTTGGCGCTTTCGCCGCTGCGCATGCGATCGTAAAACTCTTTGCTCGTAATGTCATCATCTGTCAATGATACACTATCACTATCAAAACAAAATGTCAAATTTACCTTGCGAACATCCCATTTTTCGAGCAGATCCGGCTTGAGATCGCAGCCGGAATCCGTAATAATCTGATAGTTATTCATGTTATTTCCCTTCTTTTCCGTTAAATTGTTTGGTCAAGGCGAAAAACGCCGGATATGATTCGGATACATGGAATTCTGCCGGCCGACGGCAGCGCATAAAGGTTTATTGTTCGGGAAGTCCGTCTTTGCAGAGAGTCTGCAGATTGGAAGTAATCTGTTCCAGCGCCGTGTAAAAGATCTCACGGTCTTCCTCGGAGAGACCCTTCCCGGCAAGCTCCACGGCCAGAGCGACGCGTTCCCGCACGTGCTCGGCGGCGGCCCGGCCTTCTGCGGTCAGTTTCAGTCGTGCCCGATAGAGGCTTCCTCCCGGAGCTTCTTTGGTTACGAGCCCGTTTTTCTCCATGATGGAGACCATGCGGGAGACATCGGCCTTGTCTTTGCAGCAAAGCTCGGCGAGCTGAGCTGCGGTGATGCCTTCCTCGTACCGATACAGGGTGTTCAGGTAAACTGCATGCGGGCTGTTCAGTTCGTATTTCCCCAGCTCCTCGGAGGCCAGCTTGTGCCAGCAGCGGTCGATCTCCGCGATAGCTCGGGAAAAACGTTCAAATCGGTCGAGCATACAAAATCCTCCTGACAAGAGATGTTGAGATGTCAACTTCTGCATTATACAATCGGGATGTTGACATGTCAACTTCTTTTTATGAAGAATTAGCGCACATTGTGTCGGACAGAAAAAAGACTGCGGGAGCGGTATATACTTCGGCTCCTTTTATCTTTTATACTATGTGTGTATACCTGCGCAGCAGAAAAGGAAAAAGCAGCAAAGACCGCCTTGCGCGGTCTTTGCTGCTATATATCGGGCGGGGAATCGAAACCGGTCACTGAATGTTTTCAAAAAGGTCCCAGCCGTCAGCCCCGGTGTCGGGACCGACAGTGCTGCGGGCCAGACCGAAGAGATGGCAGTCATAAAGGCTGCCCGCAGGGTAAACGTAGAAGCTCCATTTGTGCTGACTGAGATGACAGGCGTAGCCGGCCTCGGCCATCTCGAAGGCCGTTGCACCGTCAAAACGCTCCAGCGGCTGTTCCCAATCCAGCGTGATCCGGTTTTCCGGATAGAGATGGAGATAGAGCTTGGGCGTATCCCATGTGCCGTAGTTTTGGACGGAGTCGGGGAACTGTTCCGGATCCGCCGCACGTTCCACAGCCTTCAGTAGGCTGTGGGCGTTGAGCATGTGGACACCGTGCCCGTATTCACCGTTTAAGTCATGTCCGGCGACAACGGAGGGCCGGAAGCGCCGCAGCAGTTCGACCTGGAAGCCGATCACGTCCTCCTGATTATAAAGGTACTGTGCAGAGGCCAGACTGTCGGCATACATATCACGGAAAGGTCCGATGACAGGATAAGCGGTAATACCCACGGTCCAGAGCCCGTTGAGCAGTTCGTGGGGGCGGGGCTGCTCATCCCAATGGTAGGTGAGATAGGCTACCTGTACATGCATGCCCCGTTCGCCGGCATAATACGGCATCATTCCGCCGAAGAAAAGATGTTCATCGTCGGCGTGGGTGGACAGAAGGAGAAGATCGGCCTTTTCCCACGGCTCCTGCCAGACCTGCACCCAATCCGGAGGTGTGCCTTCGGTGAAAGCGTAAACGTCGCAGAGGGTGGCATTACCGGAGACTTTGAGCGTGATCTCGCCTTCCGCGGGTACCGGAAGGGGGGCGAAAGCGTGGATGAATTTATTCTTGCCGCCGGTGAAAAGGATTTCATCGCCGGAAGAGAGCGTCCATTCTCCGGGAGGGGTGTCCCAAATGAGGTAAAGAGAGCCGATGAGCGCGTTTTCTCCGGCGGAGACGGTGAGCGCGGAATCGGCGTTCAGCTGCAGACGGGTCGAGTAAGAACGGTCTGTAAGCGTATCCGTGCTGCCGCCGCCGGAGAGGGTCAGGCTGAGTGCCGTGAGTTCCACAGCGTCAGGTATGGGCGTGGGCGTCGGTTCGGGAGTGGGCTCCGGCGTGGGTTCCGGTGTCGGTGTGGGGGAGGACGCGGTCAGCGGCGGCGGAGAGGCCGTCCCGGTTGTGGCCGTGGAGCCGGTATTGCAGGCACAGAGCGAGAGAAGCAGAACGGCCAGCAGAAAAGGCAGCAGACGACGGACGGAGACCCGAAGGGGAAATTGGGAAGCATTCATGGGAAGTCACCTCATTTTCCGACACGCATGGCGTCGGATCGATTCATATAAGGGCGCAGCATGCGCCGGGACGAGGTTTTTGTCAGAAGGAGGGGCGTGGGCGCGTCCGGAGCTCAAAAGCGACCTGAGCGGCCAGCTCGGCGTTGCTGAGAAGAAGCTGGATGTTGCTCTCGAGACTGCTGCCGCCGGTGAGCTCTTTGACACGCGAGAGGAGGAATGGCGTAAGGGCTTTGCCGTGTATCCGTTGGGCCTGACCGTCGGCCACTGCGCGCTCGATGGCGGCCTCGATGACCTTCGGATCCATGGAGTACTCCTTCGGAATGGGGTTGCAGACGAGCATGCCGCCCCGGATGCCCATCTCCCGCTGCGCCAGAAAAGCATCGGCGAGTTCGGCGGGATTCTCCATACGGTAGTCGAGCGGGAATCCGCTCTGACGGGTATAGAAAGCTGGCAGCTCCATGGTACGGTACCCAAGAACGGGGACACCGCGGGTTTCAAGGTATTCAAGCGTCAGACCGAGGTCAAGGACGGACTTTGCTCCGGAGCAAATGACCATAACGGGTGTCCGGGCGAGTTCTTCCAGATCGGCTGAAACGTCCATGCTGGTTTCGGCACCGCGGTGAACGCCGCCGACGCCGCCTGTGGCGAAAACGTCGATACCGGCCATGTGGGCGATCATCATCGTGGTGGTGACGGTCGTGGCGCCGTCGAGGCCTTTGGCGGCAAGAATGGGCAGATCCCGGCGGCTGGCCTTGGTGATCCGGGAACCGTTCTTTCCGAGATATTCGATCTCGGCAGCGCTGAGGCCCGCCTTGAGCCGTCCGCCGAGCACGGCGATCGTGGCCGGAACGCAGCCGTTTTTCCAAATGACCTGTTCGAGGGCAAGAGCGGTCTCAACATTTTTCGGATAGGGCATCCCGTGACAGATCACGGTGGACTCCAGAGCGACCACCGGACAGCCTGCGTTCAGAGCTGCTGCGACGGGGGGAGAAAGATCAAGCCGTTTGTTCATCATAGACGTGCTCCTGATATGAGTAGTATCTCCCTGCCTGGCCGAAAAAAGCGCAGGAGGAGATCGTTCTTTTCAGTATACCGTCTGCTTGTATCCGGGTCGTATCCTCGGCGGAAAAATTCGCGAACGACACATTCCGTCCGAAAGAGACGGGCAGCGCCTGCAGGAGAATGGCAGGGAATTTGCAAGCCCTTGACGGGAGTCCCTCATTTTTGAGGTACAAAGTGTGCAGATTCGCCATAATATGGGGGAAACTGGCAAAATATGAGCTTATGTAAACCGAGTTTGTGTTTTTGGAAAGAGCGAATTTGCGGTTTGCTGGCTTGTAAAAAACTGGAAAAACACCGCGAAGTGATTATGGCAGAACGACTTTTCTGTGTTGAAAAACCTGTTCATAATGTTGATAACATTTAGCATAGAGGATATAAGTGGTTGGATTATGTTAAGTATCGGCGGCGATAATACAGGAAATGGAAGAGGGAAAAAGGGGTTCTGCGGCAACGAAAAATCCGATTCTGTGCTGAGAAAGCAGAATGCCGAAAGAGGTGTTTGGAAGGCGGCTGAGGCTGACGAAAAACCGTCATATTACAAGATGTAATCACCCTGCAGATGCAGAACATGAAGAAGCCCCGTGCGATCTGGCGGAAGCAGGAGGCGGCACGGGGCGGGGTGATATGGAAAGGGTCAGGCGAGACCCATGGATCGCAGGAGGAAGATGCCGAAGGTGAGGGAGAATGCGGAGAGGCCGGTGGACAGGCAGACGGTCTCCGCGGCGATATGTTCGTTTCCGCCCATGTTCTTGGACATGATGTATCCGGCAGCGGCGGCGCCGGAACCGGTAAAGACATAGATGCCGGCGAGTTCAATGCCGCGGAAGCCGAAGAGAACGGCGATGGGAACGATGATGCCGGGGATGACGATGAGTCGGACCAAAACGGTGGGCAGGGAGTAACGAAGATTGTTTTTGAGGTTGTTAGGGCGGAAATCCGCACCGAGGGCAAGCAGGGCGAGGGGGTTTGCGGTTGCGCCGACGTTGCTGATGGCATTTTCCACGGCGTAGGGGAAGCGCCAGCCCATGCCGCAGAAGAGCAGACCGACCGCGCAGCTGAGGATGAGCGGGTTTTTCAGAAGTTTCAGTGCAGATTGCAGGATGGGGTTGCCCTCTTTATTGTTTTCGGGGACGAGCACCACGAAATCGACCGTGGCAAGGATATTGTTGAGGGAAATGATAAAGGGAAGAACGATGGCGCAGGAGGCGTAAGTACCCTCACCGTACATGTTGGCGAGGAGGGAAGTGCCCTGAATGAGGAAGTTGGGGCGGAACATGCTCTGGATCATACTGGCGGCGATGGCACGGTCCTTTACGAAACGCGGAACGATAAGCAGGGGCAGCACGAGACTGAGGGTGATGGCTGCGACGAGAAAAACGATCAGTTCGATGTCGAAGGCTTCGCTCAGCGGCTGTCCGATAAGGTTGCGGTAGATGTTGCAGGGGAAGGCGATGCAGAAGGTGTATCTTGTGGCGACAGAGATAAAATTATCGTTGACCATCCCGATCTGTTTCAGGACAAAGCCGAGAACAGTGATAAGGACGAGAGGAAGAACGACGTTGATGCTGAAAAGCAGGTTCGAGAGCAGGTCAGACATGGGAAAGCCTCCGGATCGGTATAGTAAAAAATGGGGAAAACAGGAGCTGCGGGCCCGGGCGGTAATGCTGCCGGGGGCGGAAAGAACCGCTGGTTCCGTGCAGATCCCCAAAGACATAAAAGCATATCTAATGAATATTATAGCTTTTTGGCTCGCATGTCAAGGGCTCATA
>JAUMXS010000080.1 GCA_030528965.1 Eubacteriales bacterium | reverse complement strand
TCTCCAGATCCTCATAACGGAAAGCATCCCGCTCAGAGGGAATTCTTCCGAACTGTTCATAGGCCCACTCGCCCATGTGTTTGTGATCCAGTTCCGGATCTTCATGCACAGGTCGATAATCCATTCTGGAAAAGACCGCACCGACGGTCATCTCCGCGTCGATCTCGTATCGTCCGCCGCCGAGAGGCACAAAGCTCTCTTCGACCTCGTCGTCCTCGTCCCAGATTTCGCCCACGAGTTCTTCCAGAATATCTTCCACCGTGACGATGCCGCGTGTTCCGCCGTAATTGTCCGTGACAACGGCCATATTGAGTTTTTTGGTGCTCATAAGGGAGAGAAGCTCATCGATCTTTATGCTTCCGTGCACAAAGAACGCTTCATCCAGCAGCGGGCGAAGTTCCGGCGCGCTCCCGCAGTGGATGTACTCCCTTATGTACTTCCGGATCTGCAGGATGCCGATGATATGGTCCGTGCTTCCGTCATAGACCGGAAGGCGGCTGTGTTTCTGTTCCTTGATGAAATTCAGGATCTCATCGCCGCTCCAGTTGGCATCGATGGCTGCCATATCCACGCGCGCAGTGAGAACGGTTTCGACGGTCACATCGGAAAACTCCAGTGCCGAGCTGATAAGCTCACCCTGCTCAGAATCCAGCGTACCGTCATCGGTCATGTCCTCGATGATGTCATAGAGTTCATCCTCGGTAACGGAAACCTCCGGATCCCCGCGCGTCATGCGGGCAACAGCTTTTCCCACAGCGGTCAGCAGCATCGAAACAGGGGTGAAAATGAGCATAAAAAAGCACAGCGAGGAGGCGGTAGACAAAGCCAACCGCTCGCTGTATTTTTTCGCAATACTTTTCGGCAGCATTTCCCCGAAGAGAAATACAACAAGAGTCGTGACGACCGTGCTGATCGTAACGGCTCCGAGGCCCCAGCGGCGAGTGACCAGAACGGTTACGAGCGCCGCGATGGAAAGGTGTACGATATTAGTTCCGATAAGGGCGGTGGTGATCGCCTTATCGAAGTTATCCAAAACAAACATGGCACGCCGAGCACGTGCGTCGCCCCGTTCCAGACGGGTCCGGATCTTAATGCGGGAAACCGAGGCAAAAGAGGTCTCCACCACAGCAAAATATGCGGCGAAGCCCAGCAGGACCACATTGACAAGCCAAATTATATGACTGCCTTCGTCCATTGAGAACCATCACTCCAAGCCGTTTACATTTCTTTATATTTTACCATAGCCCCTGTATGAAGTCAAGGACAGGGGCTATGTCTCTCTCCGGCGTCAGGCCCAGAGAAACCAGACGAGCAGGTATCCGGTCGTGACGGCCGCCAGCGTGAAGGGAACGCCGAAACGCATAAATTCCGCCGGACGGACCTCATAGCCGTCCCGGCGCAGGATACCGATACCGGCGATATTGGCGGAAGCACCGATAGGAGTCAGGTTTCCTCCAAGCGTAGCGCCTACAAGCAGGCCGAAATACAGAAGATTGGGACTCAGTGCGACTCCTCCCGCTTCGGACAGGCACTCGGTGATGACTGCCACGACCGGAAGCATGGTAGCGGTATAGGGGATATTGTCAATAAACGCCGACAGCAGCACCGATACCCACACGATAATGCTGTAGATCAGGAACACGGAAGCTCGCGAACCGTCTCCGCTGAGGCCGGCCAGCAGATAGCCGATCTGATCGATCAGTCCCGCTTTGTCGATCCCGCCGATCACCACGAACAATCCCGCCAGCAGCGTGATCGTATAATAGTCGATCTCTTTCAGCGAGTCGAGCAGGACCTCCGCATTGCCGTCGCGGATGCACTGACGTATCGCACCGACAGCAAAAAAGAACAGACAGATCATGCCGTTTGTCGTATCCGGCTTGGTCAGCTGTCCCGGCTCCGCATTGGCCGCATACGGGATGAAGGAGGCCAGGATCAGGCAGAGTACCGTCAGGCACAGCAGCAAAGCGGGAACTTTATCCTCGACGATCGTGCGGTCTTTCAGATCTATTCTCTGCGTATCATGCCGGAACATCCAGAGAATGATAAGCGCGGAGGCCGCCGCGCCCAATTCCGTCACCCAAAACATTCCGGGCCGGTTTTCCACAAAAAAGAAATCCATGAAATCCAGCTGCGCCGCCTTGCCCAGCAGGATGGAGGTGGTATCACCGACCAGCGTGGCCGCACCCTGCAGATTCGAGGACACCGAAATGCAGATGATAAACGGTACGGGCGAGATCTTCAGTTTATGGCACACCGCAAGGGCCACAGGCGCTACCATCAGCACCGTAGCGACGTTATCGACAAAGGCGGAGATCAGTCCCGCGAACAACGACAGGGCCGTTACGAGCCATCGCACGGAGTGCACATGAGACACGATGACATCGCTCAGCAGCTGCGGCATTTTGGATCGTATAAACAAAAATACCGTCCCCATCGTGCCGGTGATCATCATCAGAACATTCCAGTCGATCTCGCCAAGGGCATCGCCTAAAGTGTATCGAAAGCCCGGAAAGACATTCAGACTCCCCACGATGACAAAAATACACGCGGAGATCACCGCAGCGTGCGGACGAAAGCGCTGAAATGTAAACATGACCACATAGGTCACGGCAAATAAACCCAGAGCAAAAACAGTTAAAGCATCCACAACAGACCCTCCAATTCCTCACACAATACCATATCTCTTCTGCGCTTTCAAGAGACAAAAGTATTCAAATGGCAAAAAGCTTCCGGCGATAAAACAGCCTCCGGCACCGCATTTCCCTCCGCCGGAAAAAGGCCGGATAAACTCCTCCGGGAGAAAATACTTGTACTTTTTCGGGTTTTGGAATATAATATGATTTTGAATAGGGTATAATAAGCAAGTTGTATACATATATCCAGCAGTCTCGGACTACGGAAAGGATAGGTATCACATGGTAAAAACGGAAAACAGCCGTGGTGTAATCAGTATCAGCAGCGACGTGTTCGTCAATCTGGCAGGAGATGCCGCCACGCGCTGCTTCGGTGTAAAAGGCATGGCCGGCCGTTCCAAGGAAAGCGGTCTGGTGCAGCTGCTCCGCCGCGAGTCCATGTCCAAAGGAGTCAATGTGACTCTGGATGAAGACGGCAAACTGTCCATCAGTCTTCACATCGTGGTAGATCGCGGCATTAACCTCACTACGGTCTCCAACAGTATTCGCAAAGAAGTCAGTTATAAGGTCTCCTCCGCAACGGGTGTCCCCGTGAGCCGCGTGGATGTCTATATTGACTCCATGCAGATCGACTAATTCCGGAGGTGACTTTGGTTTGAAAGAACAGCTGAACAGCGCAGAGTTCGCCGACATGATCCTGTGCGCCGCTGCCGCGTTGAACAAGAACAAGCAGTCCATCAACGAACTGAACGTATTCCCGGTACCCGACGGAGATACCGGCACCAATATGAGCATGACCATGGGAACCGCCGCAGACGCTCTGCGCCGCAAGACCCCCGGTTCCGTCGGTGCAGTTGCCGACGTCACCGCCTCTGCCCTGCTTCGCGGTGCCAGAGGCAACTCCGGTGTCATTCTCTCCCTGCTCTTCCGCGGCATGGCCCGGAAACTCAAGGGACTTAAGCGTGCGAACGCTCTGGAATTCGCCCTCGCTCTGAGCGAAGGCGTCGACGCCGCCTATAAGGCCGTCATGAAGCCCGCGGAAGGCACGATCCTCACCGTTTCCAAAGAGGCGGCCGCCGCGGCGACGGAGTTTGCCCGCACCGGAACGGATGTGGAGCTGACGATCCTCTGTGCACTGGAAGCCGCGCAGGACGCTCTCGCCAAAACCGTGGAGCAGAATCCCGTCCTCGCCCGCGCCGGCGTTATTGATGCCGGCGGCAAAGGCTATGTCATCATTCTCGAAGCCATGCTCGCCTCTCTCCGCGGCGAAATCAGCCCGGAGACCGTTTCCCCGGAGGAAACGGAAACTATGGACGTCCATGATCATGCCGATTTCTCCGACTTTGGCACAGAAGAAATCAATTTCGCCTATGATACAGTATTTATCGTCCGCCGCACGGATGACAAACCGCTCGATCTGCTGCGCGCCTATCTCGACAGCATCGGCGACAGCCTGGTCATTGGTGAAGACGACGAAGCTTTCAAGGTCCATGTCCACACCAACACGCCCGGTGATGCTCTGAACGAGGCGCAGAAATACGGTATCCTCGAAACCGCAAAAATCGAAAACATGCGTACCCAGCACGACGATCTGGTCCGCGCCGCCGCCGAAAGCGAAGCTGCTGAACCGGCTCCCGCTCCGGAACCGGAACCCGACGAACCCGTCGCTCCCGAAAAGCCTATCGGCATCGTCACGGTCTGTGCCGGCGAAGGCATGCGCTCCCTGTTCCTGGAACTGGGCGCCGACCGCGTTGTGACCGGCGGCCAAACCATGAACCCCTCCACGGAAGATATCCTGCACGAGATCGAGCGCACTCCTGCCGAAACGGTATTTGTGTTCCCGAATAATAAGAACATTATTCTTGCCGCGGAACAGTGCGTGGGTCTGTCTGAAGATCGCAAGGTCGTCGTTGTCCCCACCAAGACGGTACCGCAGGGTGTCGCCGCCATGCTGAGTCTGGATCCCGAAGCGGATGCCGCTGTTCTGGAAGAAGACTTTGCCGCCGCCGCCGCACGGGTACATACCGCCCTTGTCACCTATGCGGCACGCGATTCCGATTTTGATGGACACGCTATCCATGCCGGCGAGTATCTCGCCCTGCTGGACGGTGCCCTGCTCGGAAGCTATCCCGAATTCTCCGCTGTCACGGAAGCCGTCACCTCCGCTCTGGATGCCTTTGCTCCCGAGTTCCTTTCCATCTACTGCGGTGAGGACGCCACGGAAGAACACACGGAAGGGTTCCGGAATTCCCTGACCGACTTCTTCCCCGAAGCGGAACTGAGCGTTGTCGAGGGCGGCCAGCCGGTTTACTCCTATATGATTTCTGCGGAGTAAACTTCGGCGCTTCCCCCCACAGGACAGTTTTATCCGCCGCAGAAAGCCTTGACAATCGGCATAGCGGCTGGTATAATCCTTAAATCCAAAATACAAGGTGTTGACGAGGAATCAGTTCGCGTGCAATGCGAAGAGAGGGACCGGTCGGTGTAAGGTCCCGTGCGCCGCAGAACAGTGCCCCCTCCGAGCCTCGGCCCGAACGTTCGTCCAGTAGGCGCCGACGGTCCCCCGCCGTTATCCGGGGCGCGGCGTGAAAGCGCCGCTTTGAGTGCGGATCCTTTCGGATCCGAAACCGGGTGGTACCACGGATTATGTTTTATCCGCCCCGGGCATGGTTTCATGCCCGGGGCGTTTTTCTATGCCATGAACAGGAGGAATATTTCATGCGATCCATTAAGAAATCCAGAAAACTGGACAACATCTGCTATGACGTTCGCGGCCCCGTACTGGAGGCAGCGATGGAGATGGAGCGTCAGGGTATGCGT
>JAUMXS010000007.1:15712-20768 GCA_030528965.1 Eubacteriales bacterium | reverse complement strand
ATATTATACCACATCCGGCACCCAAAAGGGAAGCCGGTCTGGCGGAAAAGTCTTTCGGCTTTTCCGCCAGACCGGCAGACTTTCACCCGATATTAACAAGGTATCTCTTCATTTTTGCATCACGGCAGCAGGTATTTTGATTCTATCTCCGTTGCACCGTCATCATAAAATGATTCTCAGAGAAGCACGCGAACGCGCATAACGCCTTCCAGAGCAGCAAGCTTTTCCTCAACCGCGGCAGAGGGAACGGTGCTGAGGTCCATCATGGTGTAAGCATAATCGCCGCGAGCCTTGTTGATGAGGTTTTCGACGTTGATATTCTCGCTGCCGACGATTTCAAGGCAGGCATTGAGCATACGGGGAACGTTGCTGTGGAACACGCAGATACGGCAGGCGCCGGTACGCGGCATCGCTGCATTGGGGAAGTTGACGCTGTTGGTGATGTTACCGTTTTCCAGATAATCATAAATCTGTCTGGCACCCATCAGCGCGCACTTCTCTTCGCTCTCCGGAGTGGAGGCGCCCAGATGCGGCATGGGAATAATGTGCGGAACATTGACAGTCTTGGCGTTGGGGAAGTCGGTAACGTAGCAGGCAACCTTACCCGCATCAAGGGCTTCGATAAGCGCATCGTCATCGACCAGTTCCGCACGGGCGAGGTTCATGATGCGGACGCCATCCTTCATCTTCGCAAGGGCCGCAGCGTTGATCATGTGATGGGTGGACTCCATGTAAGGAACATGGATCGTAATATAATCGCAGTTCTGATAGAGGGTATCCACATCGGTAGCATGCATGACATGACGGGAAAGCATCCAGGCAGCATCGACGGAGAGGTACGGGTCATAGCCGTAGACCTTCATGCCGAGGCCGATCGCCGCATTGGCGATGCGGGCACCGACAGCGCCAAGTCCCAGAACACCAAGGGTCTTTCCGGCGAGTTCCGGTCCGGTGAAAGCTTCCTTGCCCTTTTCGACCAGATTGGGAATCGCATCGCCCTGATCGGCAATGCTGTGGGCCCACTGGATACCGCCGATGACATCACGGGAGCTCATGAGAAGAGCGCAGATGGCCAGTTCCTTAACCGCTTCGGCGTTGGCACCGGGGGTGTTGAAAACACAGATGCCCTCTTCGAGGCAGCGCTTGACAGGAACGTTGTTCACGCCGGCGCCGGCACGGGCGATGCAGAGCAGTTCCGGATTGAACTTCGTGTCATGCAGCTTCACACTGCGGATAAGCAGAGCTTCGGGCTGTTCAAAATCTTCGCTGACTTCGCAGCCAACCTTAGCAAGATAATCAAGACCGGCTTCAGCGATCTTGTTGATGGTTTTTACTTTATGCATGATGCTTCACCTCAAAGTCTTTCATAAAGGCAACGAGCTTCTCGACGCCTTCTACCGGCATTGCGTTGTAAATGGAGGCACGCATGCCGCCGGCCACACGGTGACCCTTCAGGTTCAGGAGACCCAAAGCGGTCGCTCCCTTGACAAACTCGGCATCCAGTTCTTCACTGCCGGTACGGAAGGTAACGTTCATATCGCTGCGGGAATCACGCTCGGCACAGCCGATGAACAGAGAGCTCTGATCCAGGAAATCATACAGAAGAGCAGCCTTGGCGCTCTTGATGGTCTCCATGGCCTTGACGCCGCCCTTTTCTTCCAGCCAGTTCAGCACGAGGCCCAGCAGGTAGATGTTGTAGCAGGGAGGAGTGTTGTACATAGAGTCCTTCTTGATCTCCAGCTCGTAGCTCAGCATGAGCGGAGTGTAAGGACGTTCCTTACCGGCGAGGGCCTTGTCGACCACGACGACGGTCAGACCAGCGGGCGCCATGTTCTTCTGAGCGCCGGCGAAAATGACACCGTAGCGGGATACATCAACGGGCTTGGTCAGGATGTTGGAAGACATGTCACAGACCAGAGGCACGGAGCCGGTCTCAGGAACGTAGTTCCACTCGGTACCGTAAATGGTGTTGTTCGCGCAGTAATAGAAGTAAGCGGCATCGGGATTGAGCTTCAGCTCTTCCTGACGGGGAATGTAGCTGTAGTTCTTCTCCGCAGAGGAAGCGGCAACGTTAACTTTGCAGTAACGAGCGCCTTCCTTGGCGGCGATCGAAGCGAAGTTGCCGGTCACAGCGTAGTCAGCAGTATCCTTATCGCCAAGAAGGTTCAGAGGAACAGCAGAGAACTGCTGAGAAGCGCCGCCCTGCAGGAACAGGATCTCGTGCGTGTCGGGAACATTCAGCGCAGCCTTGAACTTGGCCTTGGTCTCATCAAAGATCCCCTGGAAAATTTTACTTCGATGGCTCATCTCCATAACAGACATGCCACTGTCACGATAATTCACAAGCTCCGCAGAAGCGGTCTGCAGAACCTCAATGGGAAGCATGGACGGACCGGCAGAAAAATTAAATGTGTGCTCTCTCGTCATGGAAATGGCCCCTTTCAATGTTTGTTTAATACTATATGAAATGAATAATAAATGATTGACAATTTTTAGTCAATCTTTATTTTTTAAATTATATCTCACTTCGCCGAAAATTTCAAATGCAAACCCCTACAAGCATTTCACCTTGTGTGCCGTTTATTTCGACATTTCTTACAAGACCGCGAAATCCTTTGCCCGCAGCTGCCACTTCACAGTAGTTTTCCCCATGTCCCACGCACATTCCATCGCTCTCTGTTTCAAACAGCACGGACAGCACGCGCCCTATGCAGGAATCAAGATATTGCCGCTCCATTTCCGCCGCAAGACGCTGGGCACGAGCGGCACGAGCCGTTTTAACTGCGCGTGTAAGCTGATCCGGGAGACTTGCCGCACGGGTTCCTTCCCTTCGCGAATAGGGAAAAATATGCATGGAAGAAAAAGCGCATTCCTCCACGAAAGAAAGTGTCTTTTCAAATTCTTCCTCTGTTTCACCCGGAAAACCGACGATCAGATCGGCCGTCAGTCCGCAGCCGGGGAAATACTTCCTCAGCAGTTTCACAGATTCCATAAACCGAGCGGTATCATATCTGCGTTTCATACGCTGCAGAGTCTCGTCACAGCCGGACTGCAGAGAGAGATGGAAATGCGAACAAACCGAAAGCTTCGACAATCTCTCGCAAAAATCCTGCGTCACCACACGCGGTTCCAGAGACCCCAGATGCAGCCGCACCTCCGGTGCCGCCAGAGCCATGGCTTCCACGGCATCGAGCAGCGTCGGATGTCCGGGAAGGTCCCGACCGTATGACGCGATCTCGATTCCGGTGATGACCAGTTCCCGATATCCCTGAGACGCCAGCTGCGCGACCAGCGCAGCGCAGTCCGCTACCGGCAGGGACCGCACATGACCGCGCGCATAGGGAATGATACAATATGCGCAGTAATTATCGCAGCCGTCCTGAATCTTCAGGTATGCACGGGTCCTTCCCTCGGAGGCACCGGCAGGAAGTTTTTCGAAATTACGGGTCCCCCTGGCGTCCCCAGGCAATTCACGGAAGGCCGGGATTCCGCCCTGTTCCACAGTATGCACAAGTTCCGCAACAAGACCGGCCCGGTCGCCGCTTCCGTAAACAAGATCCGCACCCAGTTCCCGCACTTCTTCCGGCGCGGTCTGGGAAAAGCAGCCGCATACAGCCAATACAGCCTGCGGATTCTCCGCACGTACCCGTCGGATCGCCTGACGGGCTTTGCGTGCGCCCTCCGCCGTCACGGCACAGGTATTGACGATCACGGCATCCGCCGTTGTTCCGGGTTCCGCCGGAACATGACCGTCCGCGCGCAGAAGCTGCTCCATAGCCTGCGAGTCATACTGGTTGACCTTACAGCCAAGAGTGATTATAATGTATCTCATAAATAACAAACCCCAAAAGGAAGGATACTCTTTGGAAATCTATCTGGATAATGCTGCAACCACGCAGGTCTGTCCCGAAGCAAGGGATGCCGCCTGCGAGGCTATGACAGTTTCTTTTGCAAATCCCTCGTCCACGCATACCGCCGGCCGCCGTGCCAAACAGCTGCTGGACAACGCACGCACCGAAATAGCCGGATCGCTCGGCTGTGCGGCAAACGAAATATATTTTACCTCCGGCGGCACAGAAAGCGACAACTGGGCCGTTTTCTCCGGCGCGGAGATGTCGCGCCGTTTCGGTATGCATATCATCAGTTCGGTGACGGAACATGATGCCGTACGCAAGCCCCTCGAAAAGCTCGAGCGAATGGGTTTTGAAGTGACGCTTCTCCGTCCGGATCAAAACGGCGCCGTCTCTCCCGAAGCGGTGGGGGCAGCACTCCGCGAGGATACCGTTCTCGTCTCGCTCATGCTGGTAAATAACGAAACCGGCTCCGTGACGGACATTGCGGGCGTTTCAAAGCTCCTGAAGGCTTCCGGCAGCCGTGCTCTGCTGCACACGGATGCGGTACAGGGCTTCTGCAAACTGCCGTTCACACCGTCCTCACTCGGAGCCGATCTGGTCAGCGTCAGCGGACATAAGATTCATGCGCCAAAGGGTGTAGGAGCGCTTTACATTCGAAACGGTCTTCGTCTTCCGCCGTATCTTCTTGGCGGCGGACAGGAAAGCGGATCCCGCTCCGGCACAGAGGCCATACCGGCTATCGCCGCCTTCGGAGCTGCCGCACACGCCGGACACGCCGCCATGGCCGAGGCCATGCCCCGTATCAGCCTTCTGCGTCAGCACGCGATCCGACGGCTCACAGAGGAGCTCAAGGACGTCGTCCTGATCGGCGATGGGGCGCCGCATATTCTCTGTCTTTCCCTGCCGGGATACCGGAGCGAAGTGCTTATGAATTATTTGGAACGCCGCGAAATTTATGTATCCCGCGGTTCCGCCTGCAAAAAAGGCCGGCGCAGTCATGTGCTTGAGGCACTTGGTCTGCCCGCACGCGTCATTGACGGCGCTCTTCGCATCAGTTTCTCCCGCTTTACCACTCAGGAGGAAGTGGATGCACTCTGCGACGGTCTTGCCGCCGCGCAAAAAGAATTGCTGTTTATTCGCTGATACAGTATTCCGTTATTCTGCTTTATCTTCGGCTGTATCTTCGGCGTCCGCATTGGCGG
>JAUMXS010000007.1:0-15702 GCA_030528965.1 Eubacteriales bacterium | reverse complement strand
TTCGGGCATTGGGCTCTCACCGTCCGGCATTGTGCCCGCTTTTTCCGGGAACAATTCTCCCTCCATATGCTTGGGGGCATAGAAGTTGTCATCCGTAGGCATACCTTTTTTCCTCAGTCGTTCATTGATAAGGTACCGAATTCCCGTATAGACAACGACAAACACCGGGACACCCAAAAGCATTCCCGCGAACCCAAACAGGCCTGTGCCGAGAATGATGGAAAACATGACCCAGAAGCCGTTGACGCCGGTGGATTTCCCCAGGATCTTCGGACCGAGTATATTCCCGTCAAACTGCTGCAGGACCAGAATGAAAATGACAAAGATCAGGGCCTTCACGGGAGAAATCGTCAGGATGATAAAGGTAGAGGGGATAGCTCCGATGAAGGGGCCGAAGAACGGGATAATATTCGTGATGCCAATGATCACAGCAACCAGCAAAGTATAGGGCATTCCGAGGATAGAGCAGCCGACATAGCAAATCATGGCTATGATAAGGCTGTCCAGCAGTTTTCCCGTGATAAAGTCCATGATGACGCGATCGGTAAAAGCAAGGCTGCGCAGGATCGTACGCGACGTCGAGGGGGAAAACAGGGCAAAGAGCAGTTTGCGTCCGGAGGTACGGAACGTGGTCTTGTTGAACAGCACGTAAACAGACACGATCACGCCGATCACGACATCATATACACCACGAATGATGTAGTATACGCCGCTGGTAAAATTGGAGAGCGCATTGTTCATCTGCGGAAGGACATTTTCCTGCAGCCAGGTAAACAAAGCATTGGAAACGCTGCCCAGTTGTGCGGTAAATGCCTGTTCGATCTCCGGGAAATCCTTCAGAATGGTTTCCAGCCACTGCACGACCGTCCCCATAAAGGTCTGACTGTTCTTGACGATGGTATCCACACTATAATACAGCTGCGGCAGAATGAGCCAAAGCAGCACGGCCACAATCGTCAGCAGCAGAAGCTCGGATACAAAAATGGCTATCGCCCGGGAATAGCGATTGACTATAGCATCCTTTTGGGGATTGCTGCGGAAAAGCCATCCCAAACCTTTATCAAATACATTGTGCTGCAGATAACGCATAACGGGGCTCAGAATGTAGGCAATTACAAAGCCCCAGATAAACGGGCTCAGGATCCCGATCAGTCCGGACAGAGCTTCCCGAATAGCCGCCCATCTCTGCATGATCATAAAGAATACAATGCAGCTGAGAATCACAGCCAGAGCCGTCAATCCCCAGTAAAGATATTTCTTTTCCCACTGAAATTTTTTCATGTTCCATTACCTTTCGCACCGCGCATAGCGTTATCGGCGTCATTTTCAGCGTTCGCCCATCTGTTTGCGGCATATAACGTATATATCAATCGCCGGAAGCACTATTTCCACTAATACTATTTTAAACAAAGCGAACGCGTGCGTCAAGGGGTCTGACGCACGCGTTTGCAAGGTTTAATAAAAGGTTTAATAATTACAGTATCTGTTATCGTACAATTCTCCCGGCCGTACCATTTTTACAGGTTTATCTCGGGGAGCGTGGCAAAACCCTGTTCCAGTTCCTCATCCGTGGGGATGCTGTCGGTCATCTTGCCGCTGTTATACAGCATATAAGCCGGCATATCAAAGAAGCCCGTTCCGGTCAGGCAGAAGAGGATCTTCTTCTTCTCGCCCGTCTCCTTGCAGCGAATGGCTTCGTCCATGGCGGCACAGAGGGCATGGTTGCTCTCGGGAGCAGGCAGGTTGCCTTCACTCTTGCAAAAGATCTTCGCGGCGCGGAACACGCGGGTCTGCTCATAGGCGACCGCATCGACCAGGCCGTCATGACGCAGCTGGGAAATGATCGGATTCATACCGTGATACCGCAGACCTCCCGCATGGTTCGACGAGGGAATAAAGCCGCTGCCGAGCGTGTACATTTTCATCAGCGGGGTCATTCTGCCGGTGTCGCCGTAGTCATAGGCAAAACGGCCGCGGGTCAGGGTCGGACAGGAAGCGGGCTCGACCGCAACAAAGCGAATGTTGTTCTTTCCTTCCAGACGGTCAGCCATGTAAGGAGCGATCAGGCCGCCGAAGTTGGAGCCGCCGCCCGTGCAGCCGATGACCACGTCCGGAGTGATATTGTACTTATCCAGCGCAGCCTTGGCTTCCAGACCGATGACACTCTGGTGCAGAAGCACATGGTTCAGCACACTGCCCAGCAGATAGCGCGTGCCTTCCTGATTGAGGGCCACTTCCACGGCTTCCGAAATGGCACAGCCGAGGCTGCCGCCCGTGCCGGGATGCTCCTGCAGGATCTTCCGGCCCACTGCCGTCGTATCCGAGGGAGAAGGAATGACCGTTCCGCCGTAGGTCTCCATGACCGCCTTGCGGTGCGGCTTCTGTTCGGCCGAACTTTTGACCATAAACACTTTCAGCCCCAGGCCGTAGTAACCCGTAGCCATGGCCAGAGCGGTACCCCACTGACCGGCGCCGGTTTCCGTCGTGACATTCGTAAGCCCCTGCTCACGCGCATAATATACCTGCGGCACCGCGCTGTTGAGCTTATGACTGCCCGAGGTATTCGTTCCCTCAAACTTATAATACAACTCAGCCGGAGTATCCAGCATCTTTTCCAGATTATAGGCGCGGACCACCGGAGACGGACGGTACATGCGGTAGAAGTCCAGAATCGGCTGCGGGATCTCGATCAGCTTATCGGTCGTGTTCAGTTCCTGTCGGACCGCCTCATCCGTAAACACGGCACGAAGGCCCTCTTCCGTGACGGGACGGCCGGTCTTCGGATCCAGCATGGGATCCAGCTTTTTCGGCAGATAGGCCTGCAGATTCATCCAGAATTGCGGCATCTCATTTTCGGAAAGATAAATCTTATAAGGAATATTCGCCATCTTTTTCCTCTCCTTTTCTGGCAGAGAATACAAAAAAAGCTCTGCCTCTGCAAATAATTCATGCAGGGACAAGAGCCAAAACTCCTGCGGTACCACCCGGCTTGACGTTCTTATAAACGCCCACTCATTGCGTACAAACATACGCCGGACCGGTTAACGGTGTCCAGCCGTCTCCCCTACTCATCGCAAATACGTTTTCGGTTCGCCCTCATCGGCCCATTCCCTCTGCGCGAAAAGGCCGCATTCTCACCACCGGCGGCTCTCTTTGCTCTCCACTGCAAAGGTACTCTTCCGAATCAACAGTTTAGGACAGTATAAACCCCGCCGCAAAACGTGTCAAGGTTTTTTTCGGTCTCCCGGACGACTTTTCATGCCAAAATTCAGCACATGCATGAATAATTCCAACCCGGTTAAACCATTCCGAAATGTTGAAAACTCTGTGGGAAATGTTCAAAAGCTTGATATATCAGGGTTTTATCCGTATCGTCCCGACAAATAGTATCCTGTGTTGACTGAATATCTCTTTTCAGAAAGCAAATAATACGAAATGAATGTATATTTTTCTCTCTCCGACCATAGGCTTATCCCGGAAAGGTGGGATTCCCATGAAACGACTGGCAGCATTATTTCTGACAGCAGCAATACTGATCACCCCGGCTCAGGCAGTCACACAGCTGCCGGAAGACAGCTTCGATCTGCCCTGCAGCGCCGCTCTTTTAATGGAAAGAAGCAGCGGTGAAGTCATCTATGAAAAAAACGCCTTTGAGCATCTTTCACCGGCAAGCGTCACCAAAGTGATGACGCTGCTGCTGATCGCCGAAGCCGTGGACCGCGGCGACATATCTGTAAACGATATGGTCACCGCCTCTGCCAGAGCCTGTTCCATGGGCGGCAGTCAGATCTGGCTGAAGGAGGGCGAAACCTTCCCTCTCAGCGATCTGCTTAAATGTGTGGCAGTGGTCTCCGCAAACGACTGTTCGGTAGCACTGGCGGAATATCTTTGCGGCAGTGAAGATGCCTTTGTACACCGCATGAACGAACGTGCGGCAGAGTTGGGGATGGAAAACAGTCATTTCACCAACTGTACCGGGCTTTTTGAATCCGACGAACACTACACCTGCGCCTATGACATCGCCCTCATGTCGCGCGAGCTTCTCTCTCATGAATTCATCCGGGAATATACGACCATCTGGATGGATTCGATCCGCGACGGAGCATTTGAGCTGACCAATACCAACCGTCTGGTTCACAGTTACGCAGGCGCGACCGGCTTAAAGACCGGCTATACCAGCAAGGCCATGTACTGTCTTTCTGCCTCCGCCGAACGGGACGGCACGGAGTTTATTGCGGTTGTTCTTCATGCCGAGACCAGCAATGATCGTTTTGACGCCGCTCAGACGCTTCTGAACTATGCCTTCGCCAACTATACGACTGTTTCCCTGTATCCGGCGGCCCCCCTCCCTCCGGTACTTGTGGAGCTGGGAAAGGAGCAAAGCATTCTGGCCATCCCGGACGGGAACGCTTCTCTTCTCATCGAAAAGGGTATGCAAAGTGAGCTGCGCTATGAAACGGAACTTCCCGAAAAGGTGACCGCTCCGGTCACGGCCGGCGCACATCTCGGCTCCCATCGTCTGTATTCCGGCGACACCCTGCTGGCCGAAGTCCCTCTCCTCGCCGATCGGGACGCCGGTCGTCTGAATACCTTTGACATCTTTATGGGGCTTCTCAGATACTATTTCGGCGGAAAAGCTATCTGCTGACTCCCATTCTGTGTTAAAAACCAGTCAATATCTGTCGTTTTTTCACCACTCGAATAATGGTGGTTGAATATTGGGAGGAAATGGTGTATAATAAACTATTCATTGAATCAGCCGATATTTGCATTGGTGCTCATATCACTGATTCAGGATCATTCGCGTCAAAGGGGAAGTTTTCCCCCATCTTTGAGAAAGGACGGACCACCCCATGGTAAAATTCGATTTGGGCGGAGCGGTTCCTTTTTTGGATCCGGCCGGGTTGGATTATGCTTCTGCTGCCGCTGCGCACAGAGCTCTTACAGAAGGTCTGGGTCAGGGTGCTGACTCTACCGGCTGGCTTCATCTTCCAAAAAGAATGACTGGCACTGGTCTGAAATCCATCCTCAGCGCTGCCAATCGCATTCGGAATCAGTCGGAGGTCCTCGTTGTTATCGGCATCGGAGGATCCTGTCTGGGCGCACGCGCCGCTATCGAAGCGATCGGCCGCAAGCCGGACTGTCCTGAAGTCCTGTTCGCAGGTCACACGCTTTCTCCGCGAGCGCTCTCTGCGCTTGTCGAACAGCTCGGCGACCGCGACTTTTCCGTTAATATCATCTCCAAATCGGGGACGACTCTGGAACCTGCGCTCAGCTTCCGGGTTTTCAAAAGCCTTTTGGAAAAGAAGTACGGACGCTCTGCCGCCAGGCGCCGCATCTACGCCACCACAGGGGCCGACAACAACGTTTTGAAGAAGGCGGCGGATGACAATGGGTACGAAACCTTTGTCATTCCTGACGACGTTGGAGGCCGGTACAGCGTCCTTTCCGCGGTAGGACTTTTGCCTATGGCCGCTGCCGGCATCGATGTCAGTGCCGTTGCGGAACATGCGGCAGCCTCCTTCCGGGAATTGAATTTGCGAAGCCCCGAAAATCCCGCGTGGCAGTATGCGGCGGCTCGTCAGCAGCTTTACCGCTCGGGTCGTACCATAGAGATCCTTGCCTGCAGTGAACCTTCCTTCCGTTATATGGCCGACTGGTGGAAACAGCTTTTTGGCGAGTCGGAAGGAAAAAAGGGTGTCGGGATTTTCCCCGCCTCCGTGGAATATCCGGCCGATCTGCACGCCATGGGACAATATATTCAGGAGGGCCCGCGTACACTGATCGAAACCGTTGTCCGCTTTGCCGATCCCGGATGCCGTTTCAGCATTCCTTTTGAGATTGGAGACGGAGATGGTCTTAATTATCTGTCCGGCCGCGATTTTGGGTCAGTGAGTGCTGTTGTCACAGAGGCAGCCCGTGCCGCCCACACTCTTGGCGGTGTCCCCAACCTTGCCATCACAGCCTCGGATATGGCCGAACAGGGCTTCGCCGAACTGGTCACTTTCTTTGAACTGAGCTGTGCGATCTCCGGCTATATGCTTCATGTCAACCCCTTCGATCAGCCGGGTGTGGAAGCTTATAAGGAGAACATGTACCGCCTGCTTCGCCGTGAATCGGATAACGACTAAAAATATTCGGAACAATAATTTTTTGCATTTTTTCATTCACCCGTTGAAGTCGGAAGAAAAAAATGGTATGATATCCACATGGATATCATACCATTTTTCTGATTTGGCATTATTCACGGGAATCGGTCATATTTTCTGCCGAAAACCTGTATGTAACGGGCCTTTTTCGGCCCACAATGGATGATTTTCGATTCTTGAAAAAAGGAGTGTGGTCGATTTGGTCAAGTTGATCATGGGTCTGAGTGGTTCCGGTAAAACGAAGGTTCTCGTCTCTCTCGTGAAGGAGGCCGTCGAGTCCGAACACGGCGACGTGGTCTGCATTGAAAAGGGAAAAGCGCTCACATATGACATCCCGTACAAGGCAAGGCTGATCCACGCCGGTGCATACAACATCAACACCAATGAATTGTTGAAAGGTTTTCTCTGTGGCCTGCATGCCGGTAACTACGATATCACCCATGTATTCATTGATAATTTTTATAAGCTTCTGGACGACCGCTCCAATGAAGCGGTGGAAAGTTTCCTCAACTGGCTGGACTCTTTCGGCGAACAGGAACGCGTAAACTTCACCATTATCGCTTCCGCTGACCCTGAAACCGTTTCGGACGGAATCAAAAAATTCTTCTGAAGGATTGAAACGGCCGACCTGTCGGCCGCTCCGAATGAATTCACTTTATAAATAACGTAAAGCCTGCCGCATTTTTGCGGCAGGCTTTTTCTGTTTGATCGGTTCATGCATCACGCGCACTCTTATTCTTATCCCGGAACACCCACTCTCTCTGGATATGAAAACTGCAGAAGAAAAGCAGGGTATCCACAACGGTCTTGACCAGAGTGACCGCTCCGGATTCCGGATTGCCAAGCAGGGCTGACATCAGCGACACGAGCCCCGCCGAAATAAGCATCTGGATCACACAGAGGATATAGTACCGCAGCAGCGCTCTCCGATAATTTCCGCGGGCAGAAAAGACCAGTTTCTTGTTCATATTGAAATTGAAGAACGAAGAAATGATGCGCGCCCCCACCGTTGCCGTCAGGATGGCCATATTTCCCAAGGCACTTCCGAGAAGCCGCATGAGCACATAAAAAGCCCCGATATCCAGCAGGAAGGATGCAAGCGAACTGGCCATGTATTTCAGGATCAGACTGTAGATCCGCAGGGCATCACGGACGGGACGGAAATGCGTTCCGCTGTTGCCGTCTTCATACACCGTCGCGATTGGTACTTCCTCAAAAGCGACATCGGCCCGCTTCATCTCCAGAAGCATATTGGTTTCATATTCAAAACGTTCGCCCCGAACGTCAAGCAGGAAGCGCAGGAGATGCTTCGGAAATACGCGCAGGCCCGTCTGTGTGTCGCACAGATGGATCCCACAGCCGGTCCGGAAGATAAAGGATGTAATACGGTTGCCCATCCGGCTTTTGGGGGGAATATCCGGAAGCGTGAAGTCACGGGCTCCCAGGATCACACAATTTTTCTCGACCATGACACGGGAGCAGTTCAGGATATCCTCAGGCAAATGCTGTCCGTCGCCGTCGGCTGTCACCACGCCCTGCACGTTGGGTCTCTCGTCCAAGATGTACTGAAACGCTGTTTTCAGGGCAGCGCCCTTTCCCCGGTTAACCGGATGCCGCAGCACATGGCACTGTGGCAGAGAACAGGCATAATCGAACGGGGCCTGATGCTCCGCATCACTGCCGTCGTCAACGATCACGATTTCACGGAAACCCACGTTTAACAGTCCATCGATGACCTGACAGAGTTTCTCCGTTGGATTGAGCGACGGCAGGACGGCACACACGGAAATATCCGTGGATGGATTAGTCATGCTGTTTTATCCTCCTCAGCCGACTTCCAGCATGCTGGCAGCATACCAAACGCCGTTGCTGCACACAAAGACCAGATCATAAACGCCGGACACTTCTCGGACATCATAATAGGTCTCATTTGTCAGCAAATAGGATACCCGGCAGGTAAAGCAGTTTTCCCCGCTGGGAACAAAACTGTTGATCACCAGTTCTTTGTATTCTACGGTGGCGCCGCCGACCCATGTCATAGGCTCGATCGCCGCGTAAATATGATCATAGAGACCACTGTTCGGCAGAATCAGCGGCGAGATCTTATAGAAGTTTGCGGTACTGTCATTGCCGATGTTGGCGGAAAAGTTCACATAGGCCCGGAAGAACGTTTCCACGCGTTCTTTGTGCTCATTTTCAAGCTCCTCATCGGACACCGCAGCAAAAATATAGTCTCCGTCTTCTGTTGTGATGCCTTCGAGCTCCCGGCCTTCTGCATCCGTTGCCGTCACAACGGGCAGTTCATAGAAATTGCCTTCGAACTCATAAACGTCCACAGTAGCAGAATCGTCCGCATATTCGGCAATATCCTCACCGAACACTTCCGGGATCATGGTCTCGGGGACAAATTCCTCCGCGATCGGCTCGTCTTCCACGAGAACCACAGCGCCGGCCGGCACCGTAATACGGAAAGTGAAGGTCTTAGTCTCGGGGATGGGATAAAGATACTCGTCATTTTCCGCCTGCAGCGGTTCCAGCTCCTCGCCGTCACGATCAATGACAACGATCTCCGGTTCCTTGTACAGCCCGCTGATCTCATAGACATCCTCATACTTGACGTCTTGATCCAGCAGATAGTCCTCGTCCACAGTCACGCCATTGAGCGTTACAGTCGAGCCGACGGGAACAATGATCGTCACAGTCCTCGCAGGCTGATCGAGGAACGCTTCCATCAGTCGTGCTTCCGTCACATTCCAACCGGAGAAACCGAAGCCGACGTCTTCCCCCCGACCCAGAGTCAGGCGGCAGAAATCAGTGCCCGCAGCACGGACCACATACACCGGTTTTTCATCCGTATACTCCGCGTTCAGACGACGCCAGGTGAGTTCATTGTTCAGGACCTTGTCAAGATACAGTTCCTGCTGCAGAAGCTCTTTCTGCTCAAACTCCGTCTCCCCGATGCGGGATGCAGCGAGGATGCCTTCTGTCCAGTAGGCGTCATCAACGGAAGTCAGGAAGTTCTCTACGGTGCGTTCCGGCTGAGCTGCCTCATACGACGAAAGGAACTGCCAGAACACGGCCAGACCGCCCGCAATGGCAACAACCAGAACAGCAGCATAGATCAGCAGGCCACGGCCAAACCGGCCCTTCTTTTTGACGGGAGCGGCTTTTTCCGCTTCAAATTCCTCGTCTTCAGAAGGGCTTTGGTCACCCTCTTCGGCCAGAGCGGAAATCGGTTCTTCCCTTTCCGCTTCCTCCGCAGGGACAGCCGGACGATCCTCGACCGCCGTTGCCGTATGCAGAGTTTCCTGCCCGATCTGCACTTCAGCTTCGGGAATGTTCACAGGCTCGGTTTCCGGAACGACAGATTCCACATCAAAATCCAATTCCGGCATATCGTCCAGATCCGCATATACGGAAGCGAGCAGTTCATCGATCGAAAGATCGCTGAAATCCTCTTCAGTATTAAAATTTTTATCCTCTTTATTCATATCACTTCACCAGAAATGCAGTAGGAATGGGACGCGGACCACTTACGGAGGCACAGACGTTCTGGATTTCTCCTTCATACACCATCAGCGTGGAAGATCCGCCGTCCAGATTGGAGGCATTGACGGCACCGAATTCCAGCATGACCTGCGCCAGATCCTCATAGGTGGCGCCCAGGCAGCCGATCTGCCGTCCGTCGATCACGAGAAGCAGGGCAACGCCGTCGGCCCGCTGGCCGATAGCCGTACGCGGATTCACGCCGGACACCAAAGCTCCGCCTTCATCCTGAATAACGCCGTTGATGATCAGAGCAGGTCCGAAGCTCACGGCATGCTGCAATCCGGCATCCACGGCCTGCTGCGGCGTCATATTGCCGACATGGAGCACACCTTCCGCATCAAAGCCCACAGTGCTGTAGGATACGCCGGCGCTTCCATACAGGAGTTCACCGTTGCTGATAAGTATACCGTCGGGAATGCCGCCGGAGCCGGTTCCGTTCGGATCATAGAAACCGCCGCCGTTGATACCGCCCACGGCTTCGTAGGTCTCCACCATATCCATCAGCGTCTGGCCCACACCGCCCAGAGTGGGAGGCGTTCCGACAAAGACACGCGTAGGATCGAATACGAACATCATCTTGCCCCGAAATCCCTTGCCGCTGACATCGACGATCTCAATTCCGTCTCCGTCCGTATCTTCCGGAAGATCCGAGGTGGGGATTTCCGGCTGCTCCGGCTGTTCTTCCTCCGGATCCGGGTTTTCGGGATTTTCCACAGTCTCGGAATCGGAGGGCTTGTTGACCTGGATCATGGAGGTATCCGTTTGTTCGTCCGAACCGGTGTCCTCCGCCTCGGCAGCGATCGCCGCAACCTCTTCCTCAGACAGGAACATATCCGCCAGGAATCCGACCGCGCTCGTTTCCCGAACAGACAGCACAAAAAGCTTCTGCGCCGTAGGCGACGGCCCCCGGCTCAGGATCCAAACCACGCCGCACAAACCGGCAGTGATCAGCAGTACCGTTGTCAGGATGACGGCAAGTATTTTCACCATCACTCCACCCGCACCGCGAAGGGCGGAACGGGATTCTCTTTTCTCTTCCATAGGCATCAAATTCTCCAATTTATTTTGACATTAATTAATTTTTATCATACACCTCTTTTCGGCAAAAGACAACACCTTTTCCGATCCCGAGAGCGGAAACCCGCTTAAACGACAGACGTACCGTGCCCCCCCTCCGCTTCATAGCGAAGGACGACACGGTACGTCTCAAATTCCTTTGTATTCACTTTCGGCAGTGTGGTGTATTACCCGTTTTCTGCCGCGCCTGTTTCTGTTTTATGCCGCGTTCCCGGCTGCCATTCCGAAAGCAGAATAGCCACAAAAATAAGGACAAAGCCCAAATACATGCGCTCGGTCGGTCTCTCTCCAAACAGCACGGATATGATGACGCCGAAAACCGATTCCAGAGTCATAATGACGGCCGTTTCCGAGGGCGGAGTGTATTTCTGCCCCACCGTCTGCAGCAGGAAACAAACACCCGTACACATCACGCACAGATAGGCCAGAGCCCACACGGTCTCCGCGGGAATATCAGACGGGACAGGCTCAAAGGTCAGTGCCGAGATCCAGCACAACACGGCCACCGTCAGGAATTGAATCATTGTCAGGGGCAGCGGATCCCGTCCTTTTACATACGCATTCGTCACCAGAATATGCAGTGCATAAAACAGGCCGCAGCAGAGCGTAAGCCCCTCGCCCAGACCAATCCGCAGATCCTCCTGCACGGAAACGAGCCCCACACCGGTAATGCAGATGACCGCCGCGACAAGCCGCCGCGTTCCGGGACGTTTTTTTCGAAGTCCCCAGTTAATAAAAGGAACCAATATGCAATAGGTTGCCGTCAAAAATGCGTTGACGCCGGGTGTGGTATGTACCAGCCCGAATGTCTGGAACACATAGGCACAGAACAGCGCCAGACCCATCAATGCGCCGCCCTTCCAATAGTCGACATCCAGTTTTTTTATCTTGGGAAATCCGATCAGCAGCATCAGGGCCGCCGCTCCCGTAAACCGGAAGGCCAGCACATACAGCGTCGTGACGCTTTCGAGCGTGTTCTTCAGCACCACGAAGGATGATCCCCAGATAAGTGTTACGATCAAAAGACTAAGCCGACCGGTAACAGTCTTTGCTCGTTTTGACATCGCCATATCGGTCCAGCTCCTTACACTTTCTTCATATACTGCGTAGCGGCGCGAAGCATAAGACGTTTGGTGCCTTTGTCCGCAAACTCCACCTCGATCAGAGCATCGCCGCCCATGGGTGTCATCTTGACGATCTGTCCCCGGCCAAAAGCCCGGTGTTCCACCTGATCGCCAACACTGAAATTCGCCCCCGCAGGCGCAGCGGTACCAGCCGCAGGCTTCGCCGCCGGCACGATACGGCGCGGCGGAGCCGGTACCGTTTTGGTACGATATCCGCCGTCAGTCGACGGAGAAGAATACGGTGAATACAGCCCCTCGGGCTGTCTGCCATACGCTGCGGCGCGTTCCAGATGCTCCGGCGGGATCTCATCCAGAAAACGGGAGGGCTGATTCGACGACGTGCGTCCAAAGAGCATTCTCTGAGCCGAACAGGTGATATACAGCCGTTTCATCGCACGCGTGATGGCGACATAGCACAGCCGGCGTTCCTCCTCCATCGCCTCCGCGTCTCCGATGGATTGAATGCCAGGGAATATTCCCTCCTCGGCGCCTACGAGAAATACCGTAGGAAATTCCAGTCCCTTGGCAGCGTGCATGGTCATCAGTACCACGCAGTCGGCGTCACGGTCCAGATTATCAACATCCGTATAAAGCGCCACTTCATCCAGAAAACCATGCAGGCCATCATCGCCGGTGGTCTTCATGTAATCGAGAATACTGCTCTTCAGTTCACGGACGTTTTCGATGCGGGCAGCATCTTCATCCGTGTTTTTCACTTCCAGTGCGCGAATATATCCGGTCTGCTCCAACAGCATATCATAGATGGTGTCTACGGGCAGGCGTCCAAGCTCCTCCCGCAGACCGTCCATCATACCCGTGAACTGCCGCATACGCAAAGCCGCACGGCTGAGCTCCGGGTATTCGTTGGCCCGGCGCATAACTTCATAAAGGCTCAGCTCGTTTCGCTCTGCGATCTCCCGTGCACGTTCCAGACTGGCATTTCCGATGCCGCGGGTCGGAACGTTCACGATTCGCAAAAGGCGGATATCGTCCTCGGGGTTCACAAGCACGCACAGGTAAGACAGCATATCCTTGACCTCCGCGCGGTCGAAGAATCTTGTGCCGCCGATGATGCGGTACGGAACACCTGCCGTTCGGAACGCGGCTTCAAAGGGACGGGACTGCGCATTCATGCGGTACAGTACCACATGGTCACGCCAGGGCGCGCCCTGATCATGAGCCTGCAGTATCCTGCGGGCCACAAAATAGGCCTCGTCGTTCTCACTGTTCGCCGTGTACATATAGGGCAGACTTCCGTCCTCATCCTTCGTCCAGAGGGTCTTTCCCTTGCGTCCCATATTGTGGGAGATGACGGCATTGGCCGCGGCCAGAATATGTCCGGTGGAACGGTAATTCTGTTCCAAACGGATCACGCGTGCATCCTTGTACTCCGTTTCAAAGCTGAGGATGTTTTCGATCGTCGCACCGCGAAAACGGTAGATACTCTGGTCATCGTCACCGACCACGCAGATATTACGTTCCTCCCCCGTCAGGAGAGAGACCAGAAGATACTGCAAATGGCTGGTATCCTGATACTCATCGACCAGTATGTAGCGGAATTTTCGCTGATAGAAAGTCCGAACCTCATCATGCTCACGCAGCAGGCGCACGGTATAATAGATCAGATCATCAAAATCCATAGCGCCGGCCCGGAACAGCCGCTGGGCATAGGCAGCGTAGGCTTCACCAATATGGATACGGCGCAGATCGCACGAAGATCTGGCGGCAGCAAGAAAGTCCTCCGGCGAGAGCATGGAGTCCTTTGCGCGGCTCACCGCGCTGAGGACAGCTTTCGGCGGAAATTCCTTTTCATTCAGGTTCAGCTCCGAAAGCACCCGCTTCATAGCGGACAGGCTGTCGGAGGTATCGTAAATGGTAAAACTTGCGGGGAATCCGAGTTTTTCCGCATCCCGTCTCAGGATCCGCACACAGGCGGAATGGAATGTCTGTGCCCAGATATCCCCCGCCTCCGGTCCCAGCATGGATTCCAGACGGCTCCGGAGTTCTCCGGCGGCCTTGTTCGTAAAAGTGATGGCGAGGATGCGCCACGGTTCCACGGGATCGACGGCCGCCAGCGCACGAAGCCGCGTTCTTTCCTCGCGGGAAAGAACACGCGGATCACGCTGCAGCATTTCCAGCTGCTCCTCGGTCGCATCCTCCGGAACGTAATCGCAATCCGAGCCGCGTCCATAACGCAGAAGATTGGCAACGCGATGGATCAGGACGGTCGTCTTACCGCTTCCGGCCCCGGCCAAAAGAAGCAGCGGTCCTTCCGTCGTGAGGACGGCCTGCCGCTGCGCCGGATTAAGGCGCGCAAAATCCGCTTCGATAAAAGCTTTGCGCGCCTCAATGTACTTTTCTTCAAAAGACTTCATGTTTATGTCTCACTTTGCTTCGGATTGTCCGCCGAGGGACGGAAAATCATCTTTTCCACGCGTTTATACAGCAGGAACGTAACGATTGAAACCACCGTTCCCTTCAGAATGTTAAACGGTACGACAGCATACAGGACAAGAGTTGACACGCTGATGATCCGGGCATTGACCTTGGTCCCCATGCCGATGATGACGTCAAGAGGCATCTTAAACAGTTCCGCGAATTTCGGAAGCAGATACACAGCGTTGAAGAGGCTTCCGAACGCCGCCATGCAGATCGTGCCAACGACGCAGCCGATCAGCGCCATGCGTTTGCTTTTCTTCAGGTTGTACACGATGGAGGCCGGCAGCACAAAGGCGCAGCCCACCACGAAATTAGCGAAATCTCCCACATACGCGGTAGATGTTCCCTTGATAAGGAGTTTCACCAGAATTTTGAGCAGCTCGGTTGTGACTCCGGCCACAGGGCCGAGATAGAAAGAGCAGATCAGGATGGGGATCTCGCTGAGGTCCAGTTCATAGAAAGAAGGTGCAAAAAACAGCGGAATCTCAAGCAGCATCAATACGCCGGCCAAAGCTCCGAACATGGCCACATAGCAGACATAGCGCGTCCCGCTGACACGATTGCGACGGGGAAGCATAAAGTTCTCCACAAGCCGGGCCACCAGAAACAGGCCGGCAAAGACCACCAGACAAACCAAAAGAAAACCGAGGTTCCCTCTCGCAGACTCCCAAAGTTCTTTCATTCCATTCGCCCTCCATAGAACAAAGAATGCCCGAAGACAAGATCTTCAGGCGTAAGGAAACAGAAAGAAAGCATCTTCTTCCATCCAGACTGTAACTGTCGGTTCCGGAATCGCACCGGATCCTGCGGCTTTCACACCGCTCGCGGACTTAGCTTACGCATCACCGCCGGTCGGGAATCTCACCCTGCCCTGAAGATATCGTTCGGTTGTGCCCTTTACTATACCAGCAAATATCCCAAATTACAATATCATTTCTTTTGACTTTCCCGGCGTATGGCTGTAAAATCATAGACAGCTTGCACAATGGCGGTGAATGTATGCAAATCGGCATGGAAAGGCTCTCCAGAACCTGTGCCTTCACAGGACACCGGGCCGCGAAACTCCCCTGGAACTTTCGGGAAAACGACCCCCGCTGCCTCCGATTGAAGGAAGCCATATTCGATACTGTGGAAGCCGTATACCACGGCGGTGTACGGCAGTTTGTCTGCGGAATGGCCAACGGCTGTGACCTGTATTTCTGTGAAGCCGTTCTCCGCCTGCGCGAAGAATACCCGGACATTACGCTGGAAGCCGCGATCCCCTTTGCGCATCAGGCAGAGTCCTGGCCGCAAGCAGAGCAGGAGCGCTATCAGCGTTTGCTCCTTGCCTGTGATAAACGCACGCTCCTGCAGCAGGAATACAC
>JAUMXS010000079.1 GCA_030528965.1 Eubacteriales bacterium | reverse complement strand
AGGCTGTACGATATTCGAGTCGGCCAGCCCCTTCGTGATCTCCGTCGGATAGCCCAGCTTCTCCTCGATCAGGATGCTCAGCATCTCGCCCAGAATGTACTGTTCCGCCGTGACCTTCGTCGCGATCTGAATGGGTTCACGATCTTCCGGTGCCACCACATCCGGTTCCGCCGGAGCCGGGGTCGGGGTCGTCGTCGTTGTCGTGCCGCCGCAGCCCGCAAGCGTCATCAGAAGAAGTACCATCACCAGAATCATCGGTACTGCCTTACGCATCATTTTCATCCTACTTTCCTCCTGTTTCTCAGAATTCTTATTTGCTGCCCCATCGGTTCAGACGTTTTTCCAGTCTGCCCAATGAGAAATCTGCCAGAAATGCCAGTATCGCCACCAGCGCGCTGCCGACCAGCGTGATCGCCGAGTTATAGACGCTGATACCCCGGTATATGACCACGCCAAGTCCGTCCGCACCGATGAACGCCGCAATAGCCGCCACCGACAGCGTCATGACCACCATGTTCCGGATGCCGGCCATGATGACCGGCAGCGCCAGCGGCAGACGGATCCGCCAGAGGATCTGCAGACTCGTGCTGCCCATGCCCTTCGCCGCTTCCAGAATGTCCTTGTCCACCGTCGTGAGTCCCGTATAGGTGTTCCGTACCATGGGCATCAGACCATAGATCACGATCGCCGTGATCGCCGTTTTGTTCCCGATCCCCAAAAACGGGATCAGAAATCCCAGCAGGGATATGGACGGGATCGTATAAAAGACGTTGCACACTCCCATAACGGCCGGCGCCAGCGCTCGATACTCCGAAATGAGGATGCCGAACAGAAGCCCCAATACTCCGGCTATTAATATCGCGATGCCCGAGAGCAGCAAATGGGATATCGTCGCTTCCAGTATCCATTCCCAGCGCTCCGTCAGGACTTTGATGACGCCCGAGAGCAACTCCATAGCAGTTCTCCTCATTTTCCTTACAGTCATTATTTCTCTGCATTATACACCATTTCCCCCCATGTTTCAACCGATTTGCAGGGCAGGGGAGGGGCGGGCGCGCCGGAAAGTAATAAGTAATAGTGAAGAGTGAATAAGTGTGGTGATTTTCAATTCTCCGAATTGAAGATCCGATCTGAACCGCGAGGGATTAGGGGGGAACCTTGAGGCGGTGGCGCGGGACCAGGCAGGCAGATCCTTATTGATCGACCTGCTTAGACAAAACTATAAAAAAACAGGCACAGCAGATCGGTCTGATCTGCTGTGCCTGTATCTGTTATACACCGTTTTGTCCGTCGGACGGCGGTTTACTCTCTGCCGCTGTCCGACGTGGCCCGCCGGGAACGTCCTTCGGCTTTCCCTGACGCCGGCATTTTTATCAGTTGCTGAAGAACTTCTTGTGGATGGCCTGTACCGCCGTATCCGCCAGCCGCTCCTCGATCAGGACGGATACCTTGATCTCGGAAGTGGAGATCATCTTGATATTGATCTCCGCATTCGACAGTGCTTCAAACATCATCGCCGCAATACCGGGGCAGGAGATCATGCCCGCGCCCACGATGCTGACCTTCGCGATGTCCTCATCCATGCTGATGCTCTCGAAGCCGATGACATCCTTGTACTCGGAGATCACGTCATACGCCGCCTGAGAATCCGAGGACGCAACCGTGAAGCTGATGTCATTCGTGTGGTCTTTTCCGACAGACTGCAGAATGATGTCCACGTTGATCTTCGCCTTCGCCAGTACCATAAACACCTTGAAGGCCTTACCCGGTTCATCCGGAATACCTACAATCGCGATCCGCGTTACATTGCAGTCCTTCGCGATACCACTGATCTTCATCTGCTCCACTTGCTTTACTACCTCCTTCACGATCGTTCCCGGCTTCTTTACGTAACTCGACAATACTTCAAGATTTACACTGTACCGCTTCGCCATCTCTACCGAACGGTTATGCAGTACCTGAGCACCCAGACTCGCCAGCTCCAGCATCTCGTCAAAGGTGATCTCATCCAGCTTCCGCGCTCCGTCGACCTTGCGCGGATCCGCCGTGTAGACGCCTTCTACGTCCGTATATATCTGACATTTATCCGCATGCAGCACCGCCGCAATCGCCACCGCCGTCGTATCCGATCCGCCGCGGCCCAGCGTCGTTACATCGTCAAACTGATCGATCCCCTGGAATCCCGCTACCAGTACGATGCGCCGCTTATCCAGCTCCCGACGCAGTCGCTCCGTCGAAATCCGCCGGATCCGCGCCTTGGTATGCTCACAGTCTGTCTTCAGGCCGATCTGCCATGCCGTCAGCGATACCACGGGCAGTCCCATCTTTTCCAGCGCCATTGCCATCAGCGCGATCGAGATCTGCTCTCCCGTGCTCAGCAGCATGTCCAGTTCCCGCTTGGACGCATCCGGATTGATCTCCGCCGCTTTCGCCAGAAGATCATCCGTCGTGTCGCCCTGCGCAGACAATACGACCACTACTTCGTTGCCGTCACGGTACGTCTCCGCTATGATCCGCGCCACTCGCTCGATCTTCGCGGCATCCGCTACCGAACTGCCTCCGAATTTCTGTACTATCAGCATTTCTCTTCCTCCTTTATCCCTCTATCACACGATACCGCGATTCTGCCTCGCCGCAGGCAAAGATCTCTTTGCCGCTCTTTTTCTCCGTCAGAAACGCGATCCGGCCTTCTTCATCCACTGCCTTCGCAAATACTACGTTCCCGTAGCGCGCTTCCGCCTCTTCCGGCGTCAGCGCCGCGCGAATGTACCACCGGGACTCCAGCTCCGAGGCATCCTTCAGATGGCCCTCGCTCGCCGCTTCCCAGCCTATGTCCCGACGCCGCTTGCTGTGCCGCGCCGCATCCATCACGTCCGCTACCACCGCACTCGCCGTGGGCAGCTTGCCCGCGCCCGCGCCGTAGAACATCGATTCGCCCAGCGCGTTTCCACGGACCACGATCCCGTTCATAACGCCGTCCACACGGGACAGAAGAAGCGTCTCCGGCAGTAAATGCGGCGCTACATATACCGATATGCCGCCTTCTTCCCGCCGTACCGACCGGCCCAGAAGCTTGATCCGGTAGCCCAGACTCGCCGCACATTTTACATCGTCCAGCGTTACGCCCGTGATGCCTTCCGTCTCTACCTCGTTCGGGTCCACTTCTTCCCCATAACAAAGATCCGACAGAATGCTGATCTTTCGGCAGGCGTCCGTGCCCTCTATATCCGCCGCCGGGTTCTGCTCCGCATACCCCAGGGCCTGCGCATTCTTCAGAGCATCCTCAAAACTGCGTCCGTTCTGGATCATCTCTGTCAGAATATAATTGGTCGTACCGTTCAGTATTCCGTATACCTCGTCGATCCGGTTCGCCGCCAGACACTGGGTGATCGGACGGATGATCGGGATCCCTCCGCCCACGCTCGCTTCAAACAGATAGTTGAGGTTCTTCTCCTTCGCCAGCCCCAGCAGCTCCAGCCCGTGCTTCGCTACCAGTTCCTTGTTCGACGTGATCACGCTCTTGCCCGCCTGAAGGCTCCGCTTCGTAAATTCATACGCTATCCCGGCTCCCCCGATCGTTTCCACCACGATCTCCACTTCGGGGTCGTTCTCCACGATCGAGAAATCCTTCGTCATCTTATCTGCATGCGGACTGTCCGGAAAATCCCGTACATCCACGATGTACTTCACTTCCAGCGTCTCGCCTACATTCTGTTCAATAAACCGGGCGTTCTGTTCCATTACTTCCACTACGCCGCTGCCTACCGTGCCGTATCCCAGTACCGCTACCTTTTTCATCTCTTCGCCTCCTATGCCGCCGTTATGTCGATCTTTACCACGCCCTCCAGCATTCGGATCCGCGTCAGTAGATCTTCCATCTCGCAGGCCATATCTTCTGTGCCGGCCGATATCGTCACACTCGCTGTCCCGTTTGCCGGAATGCCCTGATAGATCGTCAGGATATTCGCTCCGCTTCCCGCAAACACCGACAGAACCGAGGATAATATTCCCGTCCGGTCGCATAATAACATCTGAAAGGTCACGATCCTCCCACGCTCCAGATCCTGGAACGGGCGTATCGCTCCCTGATACTTATAATACGCACTTCGACTGATTCCCGTCACCGCAGCTGCCGCGGCTACCGTCGCCGCCTTGCCGGTCTTTATGAGCTCCTTCGCATGGGCTACCTTTATAAATACCTCCGGCAGAGCATCTGCCTCGACGATATAATACTTCTTTTGTTCCTGAGCCTCCTGCTCCGGTGTCCGCTTCATTGTGTCCCTCCTCTGCGGTCATATGTCCTTGTATCGTAACACACCCCTTCCCGAACCGCAATAGGCTTTTTTACTCAATCCCCCGCACTCTTTTTGTGCGTATCTTATATATTCTACCCACATCTTCTCCCGTTGAGGTGTCACATGTCCTCTTTTCTCTCCTCCAAACGCTTTTTATCCGCATTTTTCCAGCTTTTACTGGGACTTCTTCTCCTGTATTCCGTCTTTCGCTGGCTGCTTCCCTGGGCCGCGCCCGTTCTCCTCGCGCTCTTTCTTGCCCGCATGATCGAGCCTGCCGTCCGCACCCTTCTGCGCCGCGGCTTCCCCCGGCCTCTTGCCGCCGGCCTCTGCACCTTCCTGCTCCTGTCCCTTCTCGTCATCCTCTCTCATCTTCTCTTAGCAGCCGCCGCAGCCGTCCTTCGCTCCCTTTCCGCCCAGCTGCCCTCTCTCCTTCAGACCTTCACTGCCTCTCTTGACCATCTCGAAACTTCTTTCCGTTTCTGGCTCCGCCGTCTCGGTTCTCCCTTTGAGCCGTGGCTCCTATCCTTTCTGGACAGACTCCCGCTCTTTCTCGACGAGCTGCCCGGAACACTCTCTTCCGCCGTTCTCCGTCTCCTCTCCAACCTCGCCGAACTCGCTCCCCAGATCCTGCTCTTTCTCGTCACCGTCTGCGTGGGCCTTTATTTTTCTTCCGCCGCCTATCCCGATGTCCGCGGATTCCTCCTCCGGCAGATCCCCGATCATGCCCGCAGCCGGACTCTTGATGTCTTGCATGACCTGCTCTTTTCCCTCAGCCGCTGGCTCCGGGCCCAATGCCTCATGCTCCTTCTCACTTTTTTCGAACTTCTCGCCGCATTGCTCCTGCTGCGCGTCCCTTATGCCCCGCTCCTTGCCGCCGGTATCGCCCTCGTCGACGCTCTGCCCGTCCTCGGGGCCGGAACCGTCCTCGTGCCCTGGGCGCTCTGGGAACTGCTCGTTCAGAACATCCCTCTCGCCCTCGGTCTGATCATCTCCTATGCCGCCGTCACCCTCCTCCGTCAGTGTTTTCAGGCCAAGATCCTCGGTGACCAGCTCGGCCTGCATCCCGTCGCTTCCCTCCTCGCCGTCTATGCCGGCTTCCGCGCCTGCGGCGTCGCCGGTATGCTCCTTTTCCCCATCCTCCTCATCACCCTGCAGCAGCTGAATGACCGGAATGTCATTCATCTCTGGAATTCCTGAGCCATCTCTGGAATTCCTG
>JAUMXS010000006.1 GCA_030528965.1 Eubacteriales bacterium | reverse complement strand
GTGGTGGTCGAGGGCATCCATGCGCTCAATGACGATATCACGAATGTGCATCCCGAGGCGTTCAAGCTGTTTATCAGCGCGTGTTCGAGCATTTACGACAAGACGGGAGAACTCGTCTTCAAGGGTTCTTGGATGCGTTTGTGCCGTCGGACGGTGCGTGACTATCTGTTCCGCGGTACGGAGGCGTCGGAGACGCTGGCGATGTGGGGCAACATCTGCCGGGGCGAGAGGCTTTATATCTCCCCGTTCAAGCACAAGGCGGATCTGATGTTCGATTCGTCCTTTGCGTATGAGGTCCCGGTGCTGAACAACATGGCGACGGATGTATTCGCCTCTGTGCCGGAGGGCACGGACCGCTATGAGGAGCTGCACCATATTCAGCCGGCCTTTGAGCTGTTTGAGGATGTACCGCCCGAGCTTCTGGCGAATGATTCGCTGCTGCGTGAGTTTATCGGCGGCGGAAAATACACCTATTAAGGAGAAACGGGTTTGGAAACGTTGTTGGCATTTGATGCCGATGTGCTTCTGTTTGTGCAGGAGCACATTCGCTGCGGATTTCTGGATCCGATCATGAAAGGCGCAAGCTGGCTCGGAAATCACGGGATCCTGTGGGTACTCGTAGGGCTTATCCTGCTGGCTCTGCCCCGGACGCGCCGGGAAGGGCTGGATACCGCGCTCGGGATCCTTTTTCCCTGGCTCATCACGGAATATCTCATGAAGAACCTGATCGCGCGGCCCCGGCCGTATACGGTGATGACGGAACTGGTGACGCTGGTGGAACAGCTTGACTCGTTCAGCTTTCCCTCGGGCCATTCCTGTTCATCCTTCGCGGCGGCCACGGCATTGTTCCTGTGTTTCCGTGGACGCGGAGGCGGCTATGTCTACATTCTGGCGGCGCTGATCGCGTTGAGCCGGGTTTATGTCGGTGTGCATTATCCGACCGATGTGCTGGTCGGCGCAGCGCTTGGTACGCTCGGAGCCTATGCGGCCGTGAGTTTCAGCAGAAAGTACATCCGCCGTCCGGTCAGCCGGCTTCGTGAAACGGTGCAGAGCGCGAAATGATCTGCAGCGGACAAAATACTGTCGCAAAAAACTAACGGACGGGTATTATCCCCTTTAAAACATGAAAACAGCAGCCGCAAGTCATTTTTGACTTGCGGCTGCTGTTTTTTGCTGCTGAAGTTTTTTACGGTTGCAGTTTTCCCATGGAAAAGGCGGCATCCGTTTGGGATGCCGCCTTGATGTCAACGGGCTTTATCGCCTTGCTGTTAAAGGGATCTTATTCCTCGTCGCGCGGGGTACGGGCGATGCAGATAAGACGGGAGCCTTCGGAGGGCTTCATCACGCGCACGCCCTGCGTTGCGCGGGACTGCACGGAGATGCCCGAAGCGGCGGTACGGATAATGGTGCCGTCGTCGGCGATCATGAGGACATCATCGCCGTCGTCCACGACCTTGATATCGGCGACGGGGCCGGTTTTGGAATTGACCTGATAGTTCTTGAGGCCAAGGCCGCCGCGGCGCTGCGGGCCGGCATCGGAGCCGCCGCGCAGATATTCCTCGATCGGCGTGCGCTTGCCGTAGCCGTTTTCGGTAACGGTGAGCAGGGTGCCGCCGGTCCGCGCACGGGCTGCGCCGACACAGTAGTCGTTTTCGCGCAGACGGATACCGCGTACACCCATGGCCGTACGGCCCATCAGACGGATATCCTGTTCGGAGAAGCAGATCGCCATGCCGTCGTGTGTGGCGATGATGATATTCTGTTCGCCGTCGGTCTCGCGAACGGAGATAAGTTCATCTCCTTCCTCCAGCGTGAGAGCGCGCAGACCGCTTGTACGCATGTTCCGGAATGCCGTTGCCTGCAGACGTTTGACGGTACCGTTGCGGGTCACCATGACGAGATAGCAGTCCTCGAGTTCCCGGGTGCGGATCATGGCGGTGACACGTTCGCCGGGCTCGACGGGGATGACGTTCACGATATTGGTACCGCGCGCGGTACGTCCGGCTTCGGGGATCTGATATCCCTTCTTCCGGAACACACGGCCCGCGCTGGTGAAGAACGCAATATAGTCGTGGGTGGAAGCGGTGAACACCGTTTCCACGAAATCTTCCTCACGGGTCGCCATACCGCGCACACCGCGGCCGCCGCGGCCCTGCGTCCGGTATTCCGACGCGGGCAGACGCTTGATATAGCCGCCGTGGGTCAGCGTATAGACACACTGTTCCTCCTCGATGAGATCCTCGATGTCAATTTCGTTTTCGATATCCTGAATCTCCGTCCGGCGGTCATCGCCGAACTTCTCACGGATGGTCAGCAGTTCTTCTTTCAAAACGCCGCGAAGCTTTTCGGGATCGGCCAGCAGTTCACCGTAATAGGCGATGCGGGCTTCCAGTTCGTCGAACTCCCGCTGCAGTTTCTCGCGGTCAAGGCCCTGGAGGGCACGGAGGCGCATTTCCATGATCGCCTGTGCCTGGACATCATCCAGACCGAAACGCTCCATGAGGCGCTCTTTGGCGTTGTCATAGCTTGAACGGATGATGTGGATGACTTCGTCGATATTATCCTGCGCGATGAGCAGACCGCGCAGCAGATGGGCGCGTTCCCGGGCTTTTTTGAGGTCGTATTTGGTGCGCCGGGTGACGACGTCGGTCTGGAACGTGAGGTACTCGTCCAGGATATGCCGCAGGGAGAGAATGCGCGGCTGGCTCTGGTCCTCCACGAGGGCGAGCATAATGATGGAAAAACTGGACTGCAGCTGGGTCTGTGCATAGAGACGGTTGAGGACGACCTGCGCATTCGCATCACGCTTCAGCTCGATGACGATGCGCATACCGTTGCGGTCGGACTCGTCACGGAGGTCACTGATGCCCTCGAGACGTTTTTCCTTGACCTGTTCGGCGATGCTGCGGATGAGCTGACGCTTGTTGACCTGATAGGGAAGCTCGGAGACGATGATGCGCGTCCGGTGATCCCGGCCGAATTCCTCGAAATCGGCACGCGCCCGGACGATGACCTTGCCGCGTCCCGTGGCGTAAGCCTGACGGATGCCGGATCTTCCCATGATGATGCCGCGTGTGGGGAAGTCCGGGCCGGGAAGGACCTGCATGAGGTCGGAAAGGGTCGCGTCGGGATTGTCCAGCACACAGACGGCGGCATCAATGACCTCCCGGAGATTGTGCGGGGGGATATTGGTGGCCATGCCGACGGCGATGCCGCTGGAACCGTTTACGAGCAGGTTGGGGAAACGGGAGGGCAGAACGCGGGGCTCCTTGCGGGTCTCGTCGAAGTTGGGGTCCCAGTCCACGGTCTCCTTATCGATATCCCGGAGCATCTCGCCCGCGATCTTTGCCATGCGCGCCTCGGTGTAACGGTAGGCGGCCGGGGGGTCGCCGTCCACGGAACCGAAGTTGCCGTGGCCGTCCACCAGCGGACAGCGCATCGAAAAGTCCTGTGCCATACGAACCAGCGCATCGTAGACCGATGCGTCGCCGTGCGGATGGTAATGACCAAGCACGTCACCGACGGCGGTCGCGCACTTCTTGAAGGGGTTCGTATAGGTCAGACCGCCTTCGTACATGGAGTACAGAATACGCCGATGCACGGGTTTCAGACCGTCGCGCACGTCCGGGAGGGCGCGTCCCACGATCACGCTCATCGCATAGGATATGTAGCTCTTCTCCATCTCCTCTACGAGGCGGGATTCAGTGATTATCTGATCCGGAAACGCGATGTCCTCCGGTTTATAATCTCTGTTATGCGCCATGGTATAGCCTCCCATTTTCGTTGGTATCGTTTATCAAAACACTTGAAACCTGTCTGCCGTCAGCAGACGATATACGCCGTATACGTCACCGGATATGTCACCGGATGCGGCGAAGAATATCGGGATGTATCGGGAAGGCCCGTTGTTGGGGGGCCTTCCCGCAGTCAGTAAAAATTACACGCGGGACTCAAGTTCCTTTGCGCTCTGTGCGTACTGCGTGAGGCGTTCGTCACGCTCGGCGGCAGATTCTCCGCGGACGAGCAGATAGATCTTGATTTTGGGTTCGGTGCCGGAAGGACGTACGATAAAGACGGAACCGTCCTCCAGTTCGAAGTACAAAACATTGCTGCCGACAATATGGGTTTTGTCCACCACGAGTCCTGCGACATGGATATCGCCCGACAGATAGTCGCGCATTTGCGTGACGGCCGTGCCGCCGAGCGAGGCGGGCGGATCACTGCGCAGCGAGGCCATCAGGGCCTGCATGCGTTCCAGACCGTCCACACCCGGCATGACGAGGTTCAGGGTCTTTTCACCGAACCAGCCGTAGCGGGTGTACATGGCATCCAGCGCATCCAGCAGCGTCATGCCCTGCAGATGGAAATACGCGGCCATTTCCGTGATCAGAACGGAGGCGGTGACGGCGTCCTTGTCACGCACGAATTCGCCGGTCATATAGCCGTAGCTTTCCTCAAAGGCCATGACGTAGTTATAGGAATTCTGCTCCTCGTATTCGGCAAGAAGCTCGGCCATAAACTTGAAGCCGGTGAAGGTGCGGTCACAGCGCAGACCGTTCTGCGCCGCGATTTCGTCGATCATGAGCGATGAGACGATCGTAGTGATAACGCTGGGGTTTTCGGGGAGCGTGCCGCGTTCACGGTGTGCGCGGATGAGATAATCCAGCAGCAGCGCGCCCATCTGGTTGCCGGTAATGGGGACATATTTCCCCTCACGGCGGACCATCACGCCCACGCGGTCGGAGTCGGGATCCGTACCGATGATGAGATCGGCATCGAGCTCTGCAGCGAGTTTTTCGGCCAATTGGAAGCTCTCTGGATTTTCCGGGTTGGGGCTTTTGACCGTGGGGAAGTTTCCGTCCGGGATCATCTGTTCCGGGACGGGATGCAGCTGGGTGAGACCCAGACGATGCAGCGCTTCGGGGACCAGCAGCCTGCCGGCGCCGTGGAACGGCGTATAGACGACGGGGAAGTCCGCGGCGGCCTGCCGGACAACGTCCGGATTGACGGCCTGAGCGAGGACTCTTTCCAGAAAGGCCTCGTCGGTTTCCGCGCCGATATATTCGAGAAGCCCGGCTTTGACGGCTTCATCAAGTTCCATACGTTTCGGCCCGGTGAAGATATCCAGTTCACGCATCCGCTGCGCCACGGCATCCGCCTCGGGCGGCGGAAGCTGCGCACCGTCGGACCAGTAGACCTTGTAGCCGTTATACTCCGGCGGGTTATGACTGGCGGTGATGTTCACGCCGGCGGTCGCGCCGTAATACCGGACGGCGAAACTCAGTTCGGGAGTGGGGCGCATGGCATCGAACAGGCGCACATGGATGCCGTTCGCGGCCATGACACAGGCAGTTTCCTGCGCAAAGAGTTCACTGTTGATCCGGCAGTCATAACACACGACCACGCCTGCGCGGCAGGCCTCGGGGCCCTCCGCGGCGATGATCTCGGCGAAGGCCTGCGTGGCATGTCGGATCACATGAATGTTCATACGGTTGATGCCCATGCCCATCACACCGCGCAGACCGGCGGTACCGAAGGCGAGCGGGGCATAAAACCGGCTTTCGAGTTCATCATCATTTTCCGCAACGGCCGAGAGTTCTCTCCATTCAGCCTCGCTCAAAGCGGGACTGTCCAGCCAGCGGCGGCAGAGTTCTCTGTAATCAGTCGTCATCAAAAGTGCTCTCCTCTCGTGCGCGAAGCAGCGCGCAGGCTTCCTCCCACATGGGGGAGGGTACGAAGATATCGACGCCGTTTCCGCTCACACCAAGAATCAGACGGCCGAAATCGCCGTCTCCGGGATACTGCCGGAGCGCCGGGATCCCGCAGGAGTCCAGCGCGGAGATCAGCATTGCGTCGTCAAGATTCAGACCGGAACAGTGCGTCAGATAGACCGGAGCTTCCGGATTGCCGGAAGGATCCTTCGGCCATTTTTCATAAAGCTTTCCCGGGACAGAGAATCCCCAGGCAGCCTGATCGGGTTTGGTTCCCATGGCGGCGCCCCCTAACTATATTATACTATTATACCAATATAATTAAAAACATGCAAGTAAACTTCTTCATACCTTGCCTGAAATCACGAAAAAAGAGTGCCGGTCCGTTTGACGGACCGGCAGAGTATTTGTCGTTATTTATGGTATTTTGCGCCGGCGTTGATGGAAAAGCCCCGGTAGAGCTGTTCGGCCAGCATGACCCGTGCGAGGTGATGGGGAAAGGTCATGGGCGACATGGACATCCGGAACGCCGCATGACGTTTCACTTCGTCGGAAAGCCCGTCGGAACCGCCGATGAGGAAGCACAGCCGTGTGTCCCCGGACAGCGCCCGGTCGGCGAGAAAAGCGGCGAGATCTGCGCTGCTGATCATGCGGCCCTCGATGCAGAGAGCGACGATATAGGAGCCGGCAGGGATGCGTGCGAGGAGTTCTTTGCCTTCCCGGACGGGATCTCCGTATTCGGGCAGTTCGGTGATCGAAAAGCTGCAGTAGCGGCCGAGGCGTTTCTGATATTCGGCAACGGCATCGATATAGAATTTTTCCTTTAAACGACCCACACAGAAGAGAGAAACTTTTATCATGATGATCGCCGCCATTCATAAAAACTTATCCGATATGGAGACTCGGGACAGAAAAACGCGGTCCCCGCCGGGAAATGCCGGCAGGGACCGTGGGATACAGACAAAAAACGCTCAGCCGACGCGGGCATCGCCGCTGGTTTCCGGCTCGTCCGGTTCGGTTATCAGCCGGATATCGGCGCCGAGACGGGTCAGCTTGCCGAGGAAATTCTCATATCCGCGCTCGATATAGTGGATATCCTCCACGATGGTTTCGCCCTGGGCACAAAGGCCGGCGATGACCATTGCGGCACCCGCGCGGAGGTCACAGGAGGCGACGGGAGCGCCGGAGAGCTTCTCCACGCCCTCGACGATGGCGGTTTTGCCGTCCACCTGGATCTGTGCGCCCATTTTGCGCAGTTCGTTGACGTATTTATACCGGTTGTCCCATACGCCCTCGGTGACTACGCTGGTACCGGCGGCGAGGGAGAGCGCCGCGGTGATCTGCGGCTGCATATCGGTGGGGAATCCGGGATAAGGCTGGGTCTTGATATTGGTGCGGCGAAGTCTGCCTTCGCTTTTGACGAGGACGGAGTCCTCATATTCTTCGACCGTGACGCCCATTTCGCGCAGCTTGGCGCTGATGCATTCCAGATGCCTGGGTATGATATTCCGTATAAGCACTTCACCGCCGGCCGCCGCCGCCGCGACCATGTAGGTTCCGGCTTCGATCTGGTCGGGGATGATGGAATAGGAGCCGCCGTGGAGAACGGGCGTACCGTATACCTTGACGGTATCCGTTCCGGCACCGCGAATATCCGCACCCATGGAGTTGAGGAAGTTCGCGAGGTCGACGATATGGGGTTCGCGCGCGGCGTTTTCGATGATGGTACGGCCTTCGGCAGTGGCGGCGGCAATGATGATGTTCATCGTGGCACCGACAGAGATCTTATCGAGATAGATCTTCGCCCCGTGGAGATGGCCATCGAGAGCCTTGCCGTAGATAAAGCCGCCGTTCACATCGATCTCGGCACCGAGGGCGTTCATGCCCTTGACATGCTGGTCGATGGGACGTACGCCGAAGTTGCAGCCGCCGGGCATCGTGGTCTTGACATGGCCGAAGCGGCCGAGCATGGACCCGATGAAGTAATAAGAAGCGCGGATGCGGCGCATTTTGGAATACGGCGCACCTTCACAGGTGGCATTGGTGCAGTCGATTTCCAGCGTGGAGGGATTGATCATCCGCACCTTGGCGTTCAGCGAAGAGAGGATACTCAAAAGAGTATCCGCATCGGATATCTGGGGGATGTTTTCGATACGGCAGACACCGTTTACGAGAAGCGCAGCCGGGATGATGGCAACGGCGGCGTTTTTGGCACCGCTGATCTCCACTTCACCGAATAACCGGTTTCCACCGTGAATTACATATTTTTCCAAAACCGTCCCTCTCTTTCGAGGCGATCATCTTCGTCCGGGCGAGTCTGAGAACAGGATGCCCGAACCGTATATTTCGATCCGGGACCATATAGATCCGGGATCGTCAAAAGGCGCAGAAAAAAGCGTGCTTTTCCGGAATGCAAGGCCCGGGGAAGGGCAAAAATCACAAAAAAAGCCGATGTTCGGCGATACACGCGTATCCGCACCGAACGGTGCGGATGCCATCCGGAATAAAGCGTACAGGGAATTATAACACAGCATTTTGAAAAAAGCAAAACATTCCTGTCAAAAGGAAGAAATTATGTCAACTTTTACTCATACGGAAGACCGAAATTGTGGGAAATACTGAGGATGAATGGTGTAAACTTTCTTTTGCGTGAAAAAAGCTGTGCAAAGGTGCCGGGTTGACATTTTTCTGCGATGCGGATAATATACATAAAAAATAGAAAAACAGCGGACAGAAGGCCCGGCAGCGGAAAGGGGAGACTGTCATGAGAGAGATAAAATGCAGGCGCTGCGGCGCGATACTGGACGCCGAACAGGGCGAATGCCCGGTCTGCGGCGCGATGTATTACATACTCCCGCAGGAGAGCGGGGAAGAAGAGCCCAACGGGGATAGGATACCCGAAACCGGGACGATTCCTCCCGTTGTCGGAGTACCGGATGCCCGGTTTTATGAACCGGGATCGGAGACGGCTGCGGAAGAAGACTCTTTCGGGGAGGAACGAACCGGAGAAGCTCCGGAGACCGAAGAGCCCGACGGAGACGATTTCGTGGTGGAGATCCCGGATGATTTGGATGACGACGATACCGTCGTATGGGCGGCGGCACCGGCGCATAAGGCCGCTGCGGTGCATGAGCGCAAGGCCGCTGCGGCGCCTCTCGTGTTTGATAAGCCCCGGCGCGTCACGGGCTATATCGTGGGTGCGACGGTCATGCTGGCAGTGCTGACGGTGCTTTTGTGTGTCATGAGCGGCGCGTTTGACTTCCATAAAAACGATACGGAACCGATGCCGGAGCTCGTTGGACTGTCCGAGAGCCTCGCGGTCTCCACGCTGGAGAATTTGGGCGTAACGCCGTCGGTGTACCGCGTGGCGAGCGATGAAGCGGAGGGGATCGTTATTGCGCAGAGCCCCGAGGCGAATACCATGCTGAAAAAGAGTTCCGCCGTCCAGATCACGATCTCTTCCGGTCCTGCAGCGCCGGAGGAAACGATGGAGCCGGATCCGGAGTTGACGATAACGGTTCCGCGGCTGGTGGGGCATACCTGGGCTGAGGCAGAAACGCTGCTGAAGGACACGGAACTGCTCATTGCGGACGGCGGTTTGGAGTACAGCAATTACACCGAGGGGCAGATCATCCGGCAGGAACCGACAGCAGGTACACAGGCAGCTCCGGGGACGGTCGTGGTCGTGGTGCGCTCCCGTGGGCCGGAGACCCCGGAGGAGCATACCATTTCCGTTACGGTCGGCAAGGGCGGCAGCGTTTCGCCGCGCGGCCGTGTAACGGTCTCTCACGAGGACAGCCAGACATTCACTTTCGTGCCCGACGAGGGCTATGAGGTGCGCGAGATCATCGTGGACGGACAGAATGTCGGCGCATCGCGAACGTATGTCTTTACGGATGTTGTCGCAGATCACAGCCTTTATGTTGTGTTTGGGCTGAGAACCGGTGGGGAGGAAACCCCGGGTCCGGCGAATACGCCTGTTCCGGAGGCAACGAGAAATCCCGCGACACCGTCGGATATCAGACCCTGAAGCGAGTGAAACCGAATCGAATATGAGAAAAAAGGCCGTCAGGACGAAAGAGCGTCCTGACGGCCTTTTTGACGTTTAGAGAGGGAGAATGCGGTAAGACAGGAGCACACCGCCCTCGACTTCGAGAAGGGCGAAGCTGCCGCCGCGCTGTGCCGGACCGGGGTTCAGAAAGAGAATGTTCCGTATCTCATCGACATAAGCGCGGTGCGTATGTCCGAACAGAGCGATTCGGGCTCCGGCGCAGAGTGCCGTGGTCCGGAAACCGTCCAGACCGAGTTTTACGCCGTGTTCATGACCGTGTGCCATAAAGATGCGCAGTCCCCCGGCTTCAAAGAGTTCCGAGAGCGGTGCGTGGGAGGCAAGGTCACAGTTTCCCCGCACAGAGTGAAGTTCGATGTGGGGGAATTCCTTTTGTATGGCGTCCGCATCGCGGGAATAGTCGCCCAGATGCAGAATGAGCTGCGGCTGATGGGCGTATACGGCGTCGATGGCGGGGCCTGTGTTTCCGTGGGAATCGGAAAAAACGGCAATGCGCATGGAGAATCACCAATCCTCTCTTGGAGCATAGAATAGGTAAAGGCAGGAAGGGGGCGGGATGAATGCGGGATATGCGAGATATGCAGGATATGGGGCGTGAGCTTCTGAAGGGCAGGGACCCGGAGCAGCTGCGCCGTCTGGCGGAGTCGGAGGACGGCCGCCGTCTGAGTTCGATGCTGGACCTCGGGGAAGCGGAGCGCGCGGTTCGCAGCGGAGATGCGAAACAGCTGCAGGCGCTGCTGCAGAAGGTGATGGCCACAGAGGAGGGCCGTCGTCTGGCTGCACAGCTGAACGGACTCGGAAACCGGTAAGAGGAAGGGGGTGAGGTGTCCGTGAGCGAACTGGAGGAAAAGATCGGACAGCTGCTGTCGGATCCGAATGAGATGGAAAAGCTGGCGCAGATGGCGTCGCAGCTCATGGGCGGCATGATGCCCGGCGCGCCGGAAAAGGAGAGTTCACCCGCACGGGAGCCGTCCGGCGGGGACCCGGCGTTTGCGGATACGCTCACCCGGCTGATGGGCATGCTGCAGGGCAGCCGGGACCGACCGTCGCTGGCAGAGGCCCTGGGGCCGTATTTGGCGGAGCCCCGTCGTCGGAGACTGGAAAAGGCGCTTCGCGTGGCGCAGATGGCAAAACTGGCCGGATCGGCCTTTGCCGACATGGGAGGAGGCGGCGGAGATGGCGGCGATTAACCGGTATCGCGGAAACTACGGCCGGGTCGGCCGTATAGAGGAAGCGGAAAAAGTTAAAAACAGTTCTTCGCCTCTTCCGCCGCCGGAGATGGGAAAGTCGGGGGGAACGGTGCGTTCGGGCCGGTCATCAAACGATGCGCCGAACGGAGAACGCAGCGCAGGCGGCCCGCACGGGCCGGGAAACAAGGGGCCGGGGGGCAGAATGGGAGGCCCGCCGCGCCGGGAAAAACCGTCCGGGCCGCTGTATGATCTGCGCGGCAGCCTGGACGGTGTGCTGTCAAAACTGGATCCGGGGCGGCTCGAAACGGAGGATCTTCTGATCCTTGCTGTCCTCTATCTCCTGTACCGCGAAAGCGGAGACACGGAACTGCTCATCGCCTTGGGCGCGTTCCTGTTTTTATAGGACGCAGGAGAGAAACGGCAGGGAATGAAACGCAGACGAGGGGTAAAACCCTTGCAGGGGTAAATCCGGAAAGGAAATGTCAAAGCCGCACGGGACGGAAAACCGGCGGGGCGGCTTTGCTTTTTGCGACAAGTCAAGGAAGGTCCGCATTTGCGGACCTTCCTGCTGTTTTATTATTTTTTGAAGAAGTCTGCGGCTGCTGCAAAGAGTCCGGCATCCCAGAGGTCGGGAACGTTGGTGCAGAGACCGGCGCCGGCGCGTTCCGCATGACCCATACGGCCCAGTACACGTCCGTCGGGAGAGCTGATGGACTCCACGGCAAAGACGGAACCGTTGGGGTTATAGAGAACGTTGTCCGTGGGCTGTCCGGCAGCATCGACATACTGCGTCGCGACCTGACCCTTGTCCGCCAGATCCTGAATGAAGGCTTCGGGTGCGAGGAAGCGGCCTTCACCGTGGGAGATGGGCAGCGCATAAATATCGCCGGGCTTGGTGCGGGCCATCCACGGAGAAAGATCGGAAGCGGTGCGTACGCGTACGATGCGCGACTGATGGCGGCCGATGACATTGTATGTGAGGGTAGGCACGATCTCTTCCGGTGCGAGGATGCGTCCGTAGGGGACAAGACCCAGCTTGACCAGGGCCTGGAAACCGTTGCAGATACCGGCCATGAGACCGCCGCGGCGGTCAAGGAGAGCCATGGTTTCTTCCGTGACGGCCGGGTTGCGGAAGAAAGCGGCGATGAACTTGCCGGAGCCGTCCGGTTCGTCGCCCGAGGAGAAGCCGCCCGGAAGGAAGATGATCTGCGCTTCGCGCAGGCGGGCAGCGAATTTCTCGGCGGAACGTACGGCATCCTCGGCGGTAAGGTTACGGACGATGAAGCACTCCGGCTCCACACCGGCGGCGGCGAAGGCACGGGCGCTGTCGTATTCACAGTTCGTGCCGGGGAATACGGGAATGAGGACGCGAGGCCGTGCGGTCAGAACAGAGGGCGCGAGACGTTTTTCCGCATGGTAGGTAAAGACGGGCGTTTCTTTGCCCGTGGAGGGAGTGCGGCAGGGGAACACGGGTTCCAGTTTTCCCTCATAGAGTTCAAACAGTTCCGCGATGGAGAGAGTTTCCGTGCCGAAGCACAGGGTCTCCTCCGCGGTGACATTGCCGATCGGGGTACCGGCCTCCGGAGCCTCCGCCCATTCGAGGACGTAAGCGCCGAAAGCGGGGCTGAAGAGTTCATCCAGTGTGCGTTCGGCGTCAAAGCGGAAACCCAAACCGTTGCCGAGACACATTTTAAACACGGCTTCTGCCGCGCCGCCGCGGCCGGGGGCCCAGACGGAAAGAACTTTCCCCGCACGGATCCACTTGTAGATGCGCTCGGAATTGCGCAGGAAGGAAGCGGGCAGGGGCAGACCGTCCGCGCCGTATTCGGGCATCAGAAGGGTGACGGCGTGTCCTGCGGCTTTGAATTCCGGAGAGAGGACATGCTCGGCCGGCTCTGTGGTGACGGCAAAGGAAACGAGGGTCGGCGGAACATCGAGGTCCTCAAAGGTTCCGCTCATGGAGTCCTTGCCGCCGATGGCGGCGAGCTGCAGTTCCATCTGTGCGCGGAAAGCGCCCAGCAGGGCGGCCATGGGAGCGCCCCAGCGAACGGGATCACGGCGGGGTTTGCCGAAGAATTCCTGGAAGCTGAGATAGGTGTCCCGCAGGGAAGCTCCGGCAGCGACGAGTTTTGCGGCGGAGTGCACCACGGCGAGATGTGCGGCGTGGTACGGGCTCTTTTCCGCGAGATACGGGTCAAAGCCCCAGGACATGATGGAGCAGGTGTCGGTCACGCGGGTCTCATCGGAGATCCGGTGTGCCATGGCCTGAATGGGGGTGAGCTGACGCTTGCCGCCGAAGGGCATGAGCAGCGTGCCGGCACCGATGGTGGAGTCGAAACGCTCGGCGAGTCCGCGGCGGGAGCAGAAGCTGAGGTCGGAGCAGAGTGCGCGGAAACCGTCGGAGAAATCGTTCGGAGCGTCAAACGTGAAGGTTTCCGGCGCGGGAAGCTCGATGTCGATATGCTTTTCCGCACCGTTGGAGGCGAGGAAGGAGCGGGGCAGATCCACGATGCGTTTGTTGTTCCAGCGCATGACGAGCCGGGGAGAGGCGGTGACGCGGGCGATGACCGTGGCTTCCAAGTTTTCCTCGGCGGCCATGTTGAGGAAATGCTCGGCCTGTTCCTGCGCTACGACGACGGCCATGCGCTCCTGGGATTCGCTGATGGCGAGTTCCGTGCCGTCCAGACCTTCGTATTTACGGCGGACATTGTCGAGGGAGATCTCCAGTCCGTCGGCAAGTTCGCCGACGGCAACGGCGACGCCGCCCGCACCGAAGTCGTTGCAGCGTTTAATGAGCCGCGAACATTCGGGACGACGGAAGAAACGCTGAAGTTTGCGTTCCTCGGGAGCGTTGCCTTTCTGGACTTCTGCGCCGCAGCTGTCGAGCGAGCGCAGGTCATGGGCTTTGGAGGAACCGGTCGCGCCTCCGATGCCGTCACGGCCGGTACGGCCGCCCAGCAGAATGACGAGATCGCCGTCCACGGGGACCTCACGGCGGACATTTTCCTCCGGGACAGCACCGATGACCGCGCCGATCTCCATACGCTTGGCGGCGTAATTCGGGTGATATACCTCATCGACGAGACCGGTCGCAAGGCCGATCTGGTTGCCGTAGGAGGAATAGCCCGAAGCGGCGGCAGAGGTGATTTTTCTCTGGGGCAGCTTTCCGGGCAGCGTATCACGCACGCCGGCGAGAGGATCGGCAGCACCGGTCAGGCGCATGGCGGCATATACATAGGCCCGTCCGGAGAGCGGGTCGCGGATCGCGCCGCCGATGCAGGTGGCGGCGCCGCCGAAGGGCTCGATCTCCGTGGGATGGTTATGCGTTTCGTTTTTGAACAGAAGGAGCCAGGGTTCCCGGCGGCCCTCGACCGTCACATCGACTTTGACGGTGCATGCGTTGATCTCCGGGGACTCATCCAGACGGGAAAGCGTGCCGTTTGCACGGAGATAGCGCGCGGCCATGGTGGCGATGTCCATCAGACAGACCGGACTTGTCCGTCCCAGCGATTTGCGGGCGGCGAGATAGCTTTCATAGGTGCGCTCCAGCACGGGATCCCCGAAGCAGACGCTGTCGATGGAGGTGAGGAAGGTGGTATGGCGGCAGTGGTCGGACCAGTAAGTGTCGAGCACGCGCAGTTCCGTGATGGTGGGGTCGCGGCCTTCCGTTTTGAAATGCTCACGGCAGAGGCGAAGGTCGTCGAGATCCATGGCCAGACCGTGGGATTCCAGGAATTCGTTCAGAGCGGTGTCATCCATGGCGGTGAAACCGATCAGCGTTTCCACATCGCCGGGAGCGGTCCAGGTAGGCTGGAGCGTTTCGGCGGGGTCCAGGGTGGTCTCACGGCATTCCACGGGGTTGATAACATGGTGTTTGACGGCTGCCACCTCATCCGGGGTGGGGGCGCCGTAGAGCATATAGATGCGGGCGGTGCGTACGAGGGGGCGTTCACCCTGGGAGAGGATCTGTACGCACTGTGCCGCGGAGTCGGCGCGCTGGTCAAACTGTCCGGGCAGATACTCCACCGCAAAGGTCACGGCGGCGCCGTCGGCAGGCAGTTCATCGTACACATCGTCTACCTGCGGCTCGGAGAACACGGCGGTGCGGCAGCGGGCAAAGAGCGCTTCGTCCGGGCCTTCCACATCGTAGCGGTTCAGAACACGGACGGAGGGAATGGAACGGATCTGCAGCAGGCCGGTGATATCGTTGAGCAGGGCAGCGGCTTCGAGCTGCAGTCCGGGCTTTTTTTCCACATAAATGCGGTGGATCATACGGATTCTCCCTTCTGAGCGGCGAGGGCCCGTGCGCCGATGTCGCTGCGGCAGTAGCCGCCGGGGAAATGGACCTTTTTCGCGTGGGCATAGGCGCGGTTGACGGCCTCCTGCAGGGTGTCCGCCACGGCGGTGACGCCCAGAACACGGCCGCCGGCACTGACCAGCTGGCCATCTTCGGTCTTACGCGCACCGGCGACGAAGGTGAAAGCTTCCTTCTCGTTGGCGGGCAGAGTGAGGGGAGCGCCGCTCTCGTATTTCACGGGATAACCGTCCGCTGCGATGATAACGCAGCAGCAGGCACGGTCGGAGAACCGCACTTCCGTCTCGGCGAGACGACCGGCGGAAACGGCCTGCATAACGGTCAGCAGATCGGATTCCAGCAGAGGCAGGACGACCTGCGCTTCCGGATCGCCGAAGCGGCAGTTATATTCGATGACTTTCGGGCCGTTGGGGGTCAGCATAAGACCGAAGTACAGGCAGCCGCGGAAAGTCCTTCCCTCGGCGTTCATGGCTGCCATAGTGGGGAGGAAAATGGTCTCCATGCAGATTTTGGCGATATCCTCGGTGTAGAAGGGGTTGGGAGCGATGACACCCATACCGCCGGTGTTGGGGCCCTGGTCGCCGTCGTGGGCGCGCTTGTGGTCCATGGAGGAGATCATGGGGATCATGGTCTTTCCGTCGGTGAAAGCGAGGACGGAGACTTCGGGTCCGGTGAGGAATTCTTCCACGACGATGCGGGCGCCGCTTTCGCCGAAGACGCGGTCTTCCATGCAGGCACGGGCGGCGGCGATGGCCTCTTCGCGGGTCATGGCAACGGTGACGCCCTTACCGAGAGCCAGACCGTCGGCCTTTACCACCACGGGGATGGGGCAGTCCTGCAGATACGCAAGGGCAGCGGCGGGGTCGGAGAAGCACTCGTAAGAAGCGGTGGGAATGTTATATTTCTTCATGAGGTCCTTGGAAAAGACTTTGCTGCCCTCGATGATGGCAGCGCGGGCATTGGGACCGAAGCAGGGAATACCGACGGCTTCCAGAGCATCGACAGCGCCGAGAACGAGGGGGTCATCGGGAGCGACGACGGCAAAATCGATCTTTTCCCGCTGTGCGAAATCCACGATGCCTTTAATATCTTTGGCTTCGACAGGGACACAGACAGCGTCGGCGGCGATGCCGCCGTTTCCCGGCAGGACAAAAATATCCGTTACAGCGGGGTTTTCCTTCAGCTTACGGACGATGGCGTGTTCACGTCCGCCTCCGCCCACGACCATGAGTTTCATGGGGACACCTCCAAATCAATCATATCCGAAAAAAGTCTGGCGCATCGGGGGAAAAAACGCCGCGCCAAACGCGATGCAATTGCCGAGCATTTTCGAACTGGGGAAACAGGTTTTTTAATGCGCTTTTTCGGCGAACGGTTCCGGGAACAGACGAACTGTATAAGGGCCGAAACGGCATTGCGAAAAAGATGCATTCAAAACTATTATATCGTATCATGTTTTTCTCCCTGCGGCAAGCACCGGAAAGGAAAAAACAAAGGAAACTTCCCTTTCTTCGGGAAAAACAAAGAAAAAATTCAAAAAAGGCGGAAGTGCATTTTTCACAGACACTTGTAAAATTCAAATCTGTGTGTATAATTAAAGGGATAAAGGAAAGGTGGGTTCAGAAATGCCGTCGGAATGGAACCGCGGGCCAGAGGCTCTGCATAAGAGTTATTTAGCGAATACGGAAGCGTTTTATCGTGCGGCGGGCCGCGGCCTGACGGTGGAAATGGATGAATTCATCACGCAGTGTGCGCTGGGGCTCTGGCGCGGCAGTGCCGCTGTGACGCAGGCGCATGTGGATGCTATGAACCAGCTCTATTCCAAGGGCCGTCCCCAGCCGGAGTGGCTCCTCTGGAATCTTACGAGTGCGGTGTGCAGTGCGGGAGAGTTTCTGCCGCCCATGTTTTTCTGGCGGATCGCGGAGAATGATGCCCGCCGCGGAACGACCATTTCCCGGCTGTTTATCCGGATGCTGACCAATATTCTGCTCAGCCTTGCCGCGGTGGATGATGATGTTACTTATGCGGAGGCCGAATGGATCACCGAGTGTTCGGAAAAGCTGAGCGCTGTGTGTGACGGCGCGGGCGTGGCGCGCGGGAAAGCGCCCATCAACGCAGCGGAGCATGTAACGAGCGGCGAAGTGCCGTTTACGAAGAAGGCGTCCTCGGCTGTTTCCGGTGAGACGACCGGCGAGACCGCTGTGAAGACGGAACAGCAGCCTGCAGCCGAAGAAGAAGTGAAAAAGCCGGATCTTGACGAACTGATGGCCGAACTGGACGCGCTTGTCGGTCTGGAAGTCGTGAAGCGGGAAGTCAAGAATCTTGTGAATCTTGTGAAAGTCCGCCGCCTTCGCGAGGAGAACGGCCTTCCCAACCCGGCGCTGAGCCTGCACATGGTCTTCATGGGCAACCCCGGTACCGGCAAGACCACGGTAGCGCGTCTGCTTTCGGGTATTTATGCAGCCATCGGCGTTTTGAAAAAAGGGCAGCTGGTGGAAGTGGACCGTTCGGGGCTGGTGGCCGGTTATGTCGGCCAGACAGCGCTCAAGACGCAGGAGGTCATTCAGTCTGCGCTGGGCGGTATCCTGTTTATTGACGAAGCGTATTCTCTCTCCGCGGGCGGGGAGAATGATTTCGGCCGCGAGGCGGTGGAAACGCTGCTCAAGGCCATGGAGGATCACCGGGACGAGCTTGTGGTGATCGTGGCCGGTTATGATGAACCGATGGAAGGCTTTATCGACTCCAACCCGGGACTGGCGTCCCGGTTTAACCGGTATTTGTATTTCCCGGACTATACAGGTCCGGAACTGATGGCCATTTTCCAGGGGCGCTGTGATAAGAACGGCTATGTTCTCACGGAGGAAGCCCGGGAGTATGCGGAGAAATTCTTCACGGATATGTATGAGAACCGCGACGACAACTTCGGAAACGGCCGTGATGTGCGCAATCGATTTGAAGACATGGTGAGCCGTCAGGCGAACCGGCTGGCGGCGATGGAAGCACCGGCCCGGGAGGAACTGGCGCGCGTGATCCCGGAGGATCTGGGAGCGGAACCGGCGGAAAAACCCGAACCGGCTCCGGAAGAAAAGGCCCGGAGTGAGGCGAAAGCCGAACCGGAAAACAAGGAAGAAACATCGGAGGCGAAGGCTGAACCGGTGCCGGAAGAAGCAGCAGCACCGGAAACGAACGGACAGGACCGCTGATTGTATTTGGAGGAACAGCAATGGATGAAAAAATGAGCATTATTCCGTGGAATGTAATTACCCCGTTTCTGGAAGATACCTTTGTGAGTATCGGCGTGCCGCGCGCCGATGCGGAGATCTGCGTGGACGTACTGCTGGAGGCGGACCGCCGCGGCATTGAGTCGCACGGCTGCAACCGCTTTAAACCCATTTACTATGACCGCATTCTTGCCGGCATCCAGCAGCCCAAAACGGAACTGGAAATCATCCAAAAGACTCCCACGACTGCGATCGTGGACGGTCATGACGGCATGGGACAGGTCGTGGGCAAGCGCTCGATGGAACTGGCCATCGAGATGGCGAAGAAATACGGCATGGGCTGTGTAGCGGCGAAGAATTCCTGCCATTTCGGTATTGCGGGTTATTATGCCACGATGGCGACAAAGGCCGGCTGTGTGGGCTTCGTGGGAACGAACGCCCGTCCTTCCGTTGCGCCGACATTCGGAGTGGAGAACATGCTGGGCACGAACCCCTTCACCATCGGCCTGCCCACGGATGAAGAGTTTGACTTCCTGCTGGACGGCGCCACGTCCCTGACGCAGCGCGGCAAGGTGGAGTATTATGAGCGGCTTGGTATGCCGACCCCGGCCGGAGCTGTCATAGACCATGAGGGCAACACGCTGACGGATTCGTCCGAGATCCTGCGCCGGCTGTCCGACGGCAGCGCGGCGCTGACGCCGATCGGCGGTGCGGGCGAAGAGATGGGCGGATACAAGGGCTATGCTTTTTCTTCGGCGGTCGAGATACTGTCTGCCGCTTTCACCGCGAGCAACTACATGCGGATGCTCACGGGCTATAAGGATGGGAAGAAGGTTCCTTTCCATCTGGGACATTATTTTATCGCGATCGACACGAACGCCTTCGAGGGCGAGGAAAGCTTCCGCCGTACGGCAGGCAACATCTGCCGCGATCTGCGCGGATCCCAGAAGGCCAAGGGCTGTGAGCGCATCTATACGCCGGGCGAGAAGGAATGGCTGGCCTGGCAGGCGTGCAAGGATACGGGCGTTCTGGTGGACGAGTCCGTAAAGGCTGAGCTTCTGGCGGTTCGCCGTGAACAGGGCCTGGATAAGCATGTATTCCCGTTTGAATAAACGTAAAAACGCGAACGCGCGGCGGCAAATCGCTGCGCGTTCGTCATTTTTGTGAAAGCATCGGGAAAACGGCTTTAATGGGCTTAGCCGATTCTTGCCAAGCGGGAAGGAATGTGGTATGATATTAGGAACTGATAACGGAGGATAGAGACCATGAAGTGCCCTTATTGTGGATTTTCCGAGAGCAAAGTGATCGACTCCCGTCCGACCGAGGAGGGGACGTCCATCCGTCGTCGGAGAGAGTGTCACTCCTGCCAGAGACGCTTCACGACGTATGAAACGGTGGAACGGCTTCCGCTCGTTGTGATCAAGCGGGACGGAAGCAGACAGACCTTTGACAGATCCAAACTGGTAAACAGCATGCTGAAGGCCTGCGAAAAGCGTTCGGTCGCGCTGGACGATCTCGAAGCGATAGCCGATGAGATCGAACAGGAACTCCAGAGTTCTCTGGAGCGTGAGGTGCGCACGATGGAGATCGGCGACATGGTCATGCGCCGTCTGCAGCTGCTGGATGAGGTTGCCTATGTGCGCTTCGCTTCTGTGTACCGGCAGTTCCGTGATATCAATACTTTCATGGAGGAACTCAATCGTCTGCTTCACGATCGGGAGAATTGATGAAGATTGACCCGTTTTCTGTGCCGGCCGGCTCAGAAAATGCTCGAAAGATGAGGATGCTCCATTTCCGCGAGAAGAGCAAGGTGTTCTCTGAGCTGTTCGAAGGAAAGGGCTGCCCGGGCTTTGTTTTCGTCTGTAATGTCATGCAGAAGCGCATAAAAGGCGCCGACCACGGCGTCGAGTTCCGTCTGCTGCAGGAAAATGTGCGTATATGATTCGGCATTTTCCCATTGGGAAAGGGTTTCCCGGATCTGTTTTTCTGCCGCCGGGAAATCACCGGTTTCGACACGCAGCTGTGCTGAGATAAGCTCGGCCTGCAGTTCATCCGTGAAGGCGGTGAGATGCCGGGTGTTCCAGAGGGACAGAGCGAGAAGCGCCGCCAGCAGGGCGGCGGCCCAATAAGCTTTTTTCAGGATGCGGGCTCCTTTCCGGCAAAGTAGATCTGACCGGCGTCGTTCATCGTGAGAAGATAGACGTCTTTCGGGTCGGATATGCCTCGTTTTTTGAGTTCACGGTCCAGCCAGGTCTCGTTCTGCCCCATGCGGTGCAGATTGTCGGACAGGAGGCGGCCGTCACTAATGAGAACAGTAGGCCAGCCGGGGTCCTCGGCTTCCAGCTGCATCTGGGAGACCGTAACGGGCCGTTCCGCGGGGATGAGGATGACGTTCAGTACGCCGTCGGTTTCCAATATGGCATACTGGACCTTGCTGATGTCTGTGACGCTCTGTTTGCGGAGCTCTT
>JAUMXS010000078.1:3039-5555 GCA_030528965.1 Eubacteriales bacterium | reverse complement strand
CGACGGTTGAAAGGTGGTAAAACCAAGGTTGATCCAGCGGCGTGCACCGTTGACCTTGGTACCGATCACCAGAACGGCCAGCAGGCAGCCGATGGCCACAAGCAGAACAATGCCGGAAATACTGCGGTAAAAACTCATGGGAAATCGGGAGCAGAGCAGCATGATACCCGTTCCGCCGACAGCAAAGATGAGCTGCCGGATGAAATAATAGGTTGCACGTCCGCCGGTTTCATTTCCCATATCATAATAAGCGCTCGCAAAGCTGGCCGACAGGACCATGATAACGCCGATCGTCAGCAGCAGCAGAGTCAGCATCAGGAAGGGAAGGTCAACAGATCCCGCTCCTTCCTCTTCTTCGGTATAGTCCGCCAAACGGGTATTTTCATATTGCACTGGTTTCTCCCTCCCCGTTTACAAACGTTTCCTTAACACTTACCCGAACGATCCTTTAACGCTGACACGAAGCCTTACATGCCAAAGCGTCCGGACACGCCCCAGAAAGACACGGCGGCCATCACAAATGTAATGCCGGAAAACAGAACGAACAGTTCTTTTTCCGTCCACTTTTTCCCGGTCCAACCGCCCATTTCCAGATGATGATGGAAGGGTGCCATGCGGAAAATACGTTTGCCGTGAGTGATCTTGAAATACACGACCTGAATGACGTCGGAAAGTACCTCCACAACATACATCAGTCCCACGAAAGGAATGATCATCGGGATATCAAAGGTGAAGGCCAGCGCCGCCACCGCGCCTCCCAGGAACAGAGAGCCGGTGTCCCCCATGAACACCTTGGCGGGATTGAAATTATACACCAGGAATCCCATCAGGCCACCGATGATCGCGGAAGCAAAGATCCCCAGCGCAAGGAAGCGTTCGCCCCAATAATATGTAAGGATCACGAAAAACATACATACGGGAATGGTGGTTCCCGCCGCGAGCCCGTCGACGCCGTCCGTAAGATTCACGGCGTTGACCGTAGCCACGATAACAAAGGCGGCAAAGGCAAAATACACCGCCTCGGGCATCTGCCAGCTTACGTTAAGAAAAGGAATATAGAGATTCGGCTTCAGATATCCGAATCTCCGCAGCAGGAAAAGGAACGCAATGGAAACAGCCAGCTGCAGGAGAAATTTCTCCCGGGCACGCAGGCCAAGATTCTGTTTTTTACGAAGCTTTTCGTAGTCATCCAAAAAGCCGATGCCGCCGAACACCATGGCAAAAAGCAGGCAAAAGATATGCCCGTACTCGCCCTCCAGCATGCAGGAAAAGCCAACAGAAAGGCACACCGCCGCGATTGCCGCAATAAACATCAAGCCGCCCATGGTGGGAGTGCCGGCCTTTGACTGATGCCAAACGGGGCCGTCCTCACGGATGGCCTGCCCCGCCTTGATCCGGCGCAGCCAGGGCACCAGAAATAATCCGACACCGCTGGAAATGAAAAAGGCAATCGCAAGCGCCAAAATGAGTTTTCCTGTCATGATGTTCTCCCGTCTGCTATGGTTTAATCCTTCTCCGGCAGTCGGGCCAAAGCCTCCGCTGCCAGTTCCCGTTCGTCCATGTGCCGTTTTTCGGTACCGACGATCTGATAATCTTCATGTCCCTTTCCGGCCAGCACAAGCAGGTCTCCCGACCGGCACTGCCGAATGGCCCGGTCAATGGCCTCCCGGCGGTCGGCAATGACCAGCCGGCGGGACTTTTTCCCCTTCATCCCCGCAAGAATATCGGCGATAATTGCTTCCGGATCCTCTGTACGCGGATTGTCCGAGGTAACGATCGCAAGATCCGCGCAGCGCTCCGCGATCTCTCCCATGATGGGGCGTTTTCCCTTGTCGCGGTCGCCGCCGCAGCCAAAGAGCACCAGCAGCCGCCCCGGCGTCACCTTGCGCAGAGAGAGAAGCAGATTCTCCAGCGCGTCCGGCGTATGGGCATAATCAATCAATATGTGAAAATCCCGTCCCGTGGGGACGACTTCCACACGGCCTTTGACGCCCTGTGCCGTCCGAAGTGCCGTACAGCAGTCGGACAGCGGGATCCCCAGCTGCAGGCCGCAGCCAAGAACACACAGTGCATTGTCCACAGTAAAGCGGCACGGAATACCCAGTTCGACCCGTTCCAGACGATTGTCCTTCAACGCGCAGAACCGAATACCGGAAGCGGAGAGCCGCAAGTCCTTGGCCATCAGTCCCACGCCGGTTTTTTCCGCCGAACAGGTCAGCACCGGCTTCCCCTCTGCGGAAGCCAGCATGGTCTCCGCCCATTCATCATCCACATTGATGACAGCTTTCCGGCATTGCCGGAACAGGAGCGCCTTCGCCTTTGCGTATTCATCCATTGTACCATGAAAGTCAAGGTGATCCTGCGTCAGGTTCGTAAACACAGCGACATCAAAAGTCAATCCGGCCACGCGGTTCAGTGCCAGAGAGTGGGAAGAAACTTCCATGACAATATGGGAACAGCCCTCGTTCGCCATATGCCGCAGGAGCTCCTGCAAGTCACGGGATTCCGGTGTGGTA
>JAUMXS010000078.1:0-3029 GCA_030528965.1 Eubacteriales bacterium | reverse complement strand
CACGGTCTCCGATCAGATTGCGGTTTGTCCCGATAAGGCCCACCCGGGCCCCAACGGTCTTTTCCAGCAAATGCTTAAGCAGCACCGTGGTCGTCGTTTTTCCGTTGGTTCCGGTCACACCTATGAGTGTTACTTCACTGCCGGGATCCCGGAAAAAGTTTTTCGCACTCAGAGCCAACGCCAGCCGGGAATCTTCCACCAGCACATAAGGTACCTGCACCTCGGGCGCTTCCTCGCACAGGACCGCGGCAGCCCCTGCCCGAACGGCATTGGCTATGTATTTGTGTCCATCCGTCTGAAACCCCCGTACAGCAACAAAAAGGCTGCCCGGCCCGGCCCTTCGGGAGTCATAGACCACATCCTCTATTTCCAGGGAAAGATCGGCCGCGGTTTCCTTCAGCTCCAGTCCCTGTAAGATTTCATTCAGCTTCATGCGTTTCCCCCCGCACAATCAGTAACGTCCGTAAATGCTGTTGTCGTAATCGGTCAGGGTTACCTCCACCACAGTACCGTGTTCCACCATGGTTCCCGGTGCAATACTCTGATTGGTAACCTGAATCGTGGGGGCTTCATAATACATTTTGTCACTGCGCTGGACATAAAGCCCGTAGAACCCCATTCTCTGCCGGGCTATCTCATACGTCAGGCCGGAAAGATCCGGCATTTCTTCCAGTTCCTCCGAAGGCTCGGCATCCGCATAAAGGATAACCTCACTCTGGGCAGCAATAACGGCCCCGGCATGCGGGAGCTGCATCGTGACGGTATCACCGTCACCGATGACACGGCCTGTGAGTCCTGCGTTTGCAAGCATAGCCTGTGCCTCGACCAATGAACACTTCAGCATGTTCGGCACGGTCTTATCCATAAGCCGCAGTTCTTCGTCCGTGTAGTTTGCCTCAACGCCCAGATAGGGCAGCACATCCGCCATGATGTTGCCGACCGTGGGAGCTGCCATCTGTCCGCCGGAAATATAAAGCCCAGTTTCCTCGCTCGGGCAGTCCAGCAAAACCAGCACGACCACCTGCGGATCATCCGCCGGAGCCACGCCGACGAAAGACACGATGTACTCTTTCTTACCCGTCTGGGCTTCAATGACCGTGTTGGTGGAGGTCCCGGTCTTGCCGCCTATACGGTAGCCGGCCACATAAGCATTCTTGCCGGTACCTTCCACGCGGTCGCCCACGACTTGCTCGATGATATAACGCAGCGTTTCGCTGTTTTCTTCACTGATGACCTGTCGAATGACCGTCGGCTCCGTCCGGGAGATCAAGTCGCCGTCGACGGTCGTGATCTCGGAGACTATGTAGGGCTGCATCAGATATCCGCCGTTCACACAGGCGGAAATGGAGGTAATGAGCTGAAGCGGCGTAATGTTAAAGGTCTGCCCGAAAGAGGCTGCGGCAAGCTGCGAATAGTTATAGGTGAAAATATCATGGCTCCACCAGATACTTCCGCTCTCGCCCGGCAGGTCAATACCGGTCTTGCCGGTGAGCTGCGCCGAACTGTCGGTGCTGTCCTCAAAGAACCCAAAAGCTTCACAATAATCGTAAAAGCTTTCCCGCCCGACCTGCAGACCAATGTTGACAAAGGCCACGTTGCAGGAATGCTGCACCGCCTGAACGAGCGACTGGCTGCCGTGACCGGCAGTTTTCCAGCAGTTTACAGGTTCGTCACGTCCGGAAATGGTGATCTGCCCGTTGCAGTAAAAACCGTCCTCCAGCTTCACAAGTCCTTCTTCCAGAGCCATGGCGAGGGTAATGATCTTGAAGGTAGAACCGGGCTCATAGGTATCCGACATGGCTTTATTCCGCCACTGCGCCGTCTGTTCCGCCGACAGGATCGCCGCCGCTTCTTCTTCCGTTTCCGCGGCATCGATCCGCGCCTGAGCTTCTTCGGACACCTGCTGATAATTGTTCAGGTCAAAATCTCCCAGCGAAGCCATAGCGAGGATCTCACCGGTGTTGGGATCCATGACGATTCCGGCCGCACCGTTCATCACCGCATAGTCCTTGACAGCCTGTTCCAGATGCTTTTCCAGATAATACTGGATGGTCGTATCGATGGTGAGCTTTACATTGTTTCCGTCCTCGGCATCCTGATAATACTCATATTTCGTAAACAGCATATCGGTACCGGCGGAGTTCTTGGCGCGGACGATACTGCCCGGCGTACCGGAAAGTGTTTCGTTCATGCTGTACTCAATGCCCGCCCAGCCGGTGTTTTCCGCGCCGACGAAGCCGATCACGTGAGAACAGAGCGAAGAATACGGGTAATACCGTTTTGTATCCGGTTCAATCTTGACACCGATCAGTTTGTTTTCGTTCTTGAATGCGCGCACCTGATCCGCAAGTTCCGGTTCCAGTTTCCGGGCAATCGTCTTGTACCACGATTTGGTATCGGTGGTCATGGCAAGGATCTTTTCGTAATCCACACCGAGAATCTCGGAAAGGCCGTGCGCGATCAGCACCGGATCCTCCTCATACATCTGGATCTCACGCGGGCTGATATAAACAGTCTCCACCGATGCGCTCATGGCAAGGATTTTCCCCGAGCGATCATAGATGGTTCCACGGTCCGCAGTGATGGTCGTTTCACGTACCTGCTGCTCGATCGCGGCGCTTTCATACATATCATGATCGCGAATCTGGATGTTATAGAGCTGTATGGCCAGCACTATAAATGCAACTATGCCGCACGCTGTCATAAGAAACAGCGCACGGCTAAGCATCATTCTGTCAGGTGGCCGCGGATTCCTTCTGCGCGGTTTGTTATCTGCCATTGCGATCCCCCATTCCGCTGCCGCGTACGGATTCAGGCATACGGAAAAGCATCCTCTGCCCTATCGCGCACGATTGGGACGTCCTGTCTTCTCTGCATTATACGTCAGCTTCAGCGGAAACATTCACCAATTAAATTCAACATGTCATAAAACCGGTCCAAAAATCCGCTTTGTTCTCCGGAAGACAGGATCTCCGCCCGGTCAGCGCTCGTGGCGCCGATGAAAAAAATCTGATCGCCGCTCGGTTTCT
>JAUMXS010000077.1 GCA_030528965.1 Eubacteriales bacterium | reverse complement strand
GAGCTTATCTCCTGCGGATCATATAACCAGACTCCGGTCGTTTATCATTTGTGCCTCAATGCTCTTTAGGGGAAAACCACTTCAGGAAGCGGTTGTAAAACTCGGCAAATTCCTGATTGTCCCCGGTTTTAAGAGCATTAAGGTATTCATGTGTTCCCATTCCATCGTTTTGCAGCTCAATGATACAAGCCGCAACGTTGGAACAATGGTCGGAAATACGCTCGATATCCGCAAGCAGATCCGACAGAATAAAGCCCAGCTCGATCGTACAGTGTCCTTCACGCAGCCGCTCAATGTGATGCATGCGGGCGCGCTCACTGATAAGGTCAATGACCTGTTCCAGAGGCTCGACCTTTCGGGCCGTCTCGACGCTTGTTGTCTCATACGCCTCGACAGTCAGACGGAGGATCTCCTCCAGCGCTCTTCTCAGCGTCATCAGATCTTCATCCGCATTCGCCGAAAAAGCGATCCCTTTTTCATGCATTTCGCGGGCCGAGTTCTCAATATGCGATGCATGATCGCCGATCCGTTCAAAGTTTCCGATGCAGTGAAGCATCTGCGAGATCATACGTCCCTCACGATCACCCAGTTCTTTACCGGACAGCTTCACCAGATAAGTGCCGAGCTTATCCTCATAATCGTCCAGTCGACTTTCATCCTTCTGAACCTGATCAGATACTTTCTCGGAGAACTTATCCAGCAGGGTAAGCGAGGAAAGCGTTGTGTTTCGGGAGAGCTGCGCCATCTCGATCGTCATGCTGTAACAAGCAGAAGCCGCAACCGCCGGCGTGGCCAAAAGGCGCTTGTCCAACAGCGGATATTCTTCTTTTGCTTCCTTTTCCGAGGCAGGAATAACCATCTCTGCGAGACGTACGAGCTGTTTGGTGAACGGAATCAAAATAACCGTGGTAAAGACATTGAAAACACTGTGGCAGAACGCAATACCGGCCGCATCGATGGGACTGTCTATGAATGAGAAACCGATGACAGCATTCAGTCCATAGAAAAGGCACAGGAACAGAACCGTTCCGATAATATTAAAACTGATATGGACAACAGCAACACGTTTGGCATTGCGATTGACGCCAATACTCGAAAGCAGCGCGGTCACGCAGGTACCGATATTCTGACCCATAATGATAGGCAGCGCCATTCCGTAGGTCACGCCGCCCGTCAAAGACAGAGCCTGCAGAATACCGACGGAAGCCGCGGAACTCTGAATAACACCGGTGACAAGAGTACCGACCAAAACACCGAGAAGCGGGTTGGCAAAAGCCGTCATCAGGCTCATAAACTCCGGGCTTTCCGCAAGAGGACTGACCGCCTGACTCATGAGTTTCATGCCGTACATCAGAACAGCAAATCCCACCATGATTCCGCCGATATCCTTCCGGCGCTGACGCTTGGAGATCATGATAAGCAGAACACCGATGAGCGCGAGAATCAGCGAAAAATTCTCAGGCTTAAGCAAACGAAGAAAGAAATTACCGCTTTCCAGACCTGCCAGGCTCAGGATCCAGGCAGTCAGCGTGGTGCCGATATTGGAACCCATGATGATCGGCACGGTCTGCTGCAGCGACATGATACCGGAATTTACAAATCCCACCAGCATAACAGTCAGCGCAGACGAAGACTGAATGGCTATCGTAACGCCCGCTCCAAGCAGCAGTCCTTTAAACCGATTTGATGTAATTTTCTTCAGCATCCGCTCCAGACGGCCGCCGGCGATTTTCCCGAGGCCCGAAGACATGACATGCATTCCGTAGAGGAAAAACGCGAGACCGCCAAATAATCCGATTACAGAGAATAAATCCATTTTACATACTCCTTAAGCAAAACATCCGGTCACTCCCGGTATACCATCCGCAGTACCGCATCATTCGGTGCCTGCCATGATACATTACGCGACATAATACTTTTTCTTATATCTCTTTTAAACCTTTAGAATTCTACCATAGGAAATGTAAAATTGCACGAAAAAATTCTTAATTTTCTGATATTTGAAAATTTTGATAAAAAAGTCTGTTTCATAAACAGCTTTTTTAATTGTTTTCCTTCGAAAAGCCGGTCAAATAAAAACAGTAAACTTCCATTCAAAGGCTGGGTCCGCGGAACAGATACTGTCCGTCATTCGGACGAATGATGCGCCCGTTCTCCGCAGACAATTCTCCTCTGAGAAACACCGCACGTGCACGTCCCTTCATGGCACAGCCCTCCCAGGGACTGTAATCGGCCGCCATGTGAATAGTATCCGCCGTCAGTGTCCATTCGGCATCTGGATCCCAGATTACAATATCCGCATCCGCACCGGGTTCCAGATTTCCCTTTTTCCCGGATAATCCGAATCGCCGGGCAGGTTCTGCAGACAGCAAATCTACGAAACGTTCCGCCGTGATCCGTCCCGCCGCGACACCATAGGTCCACAACAGAGCAGGACGATGCTCGATCCCCGGCAGTCCGTTGGGAATGTCCGCAAAGCTGTCTTTCCCCAGCTCTTTTTGTCCGCGGAAGCGGAAACTGCAGTGATCTGTGGATATTATATCTATATTATTTTCGTAAATGCCTTTCCACAGACCTTCCCTGTCTGTCTCGGAACGGATCGGCGGGGAACAGACAAACTTGGCCCCCTCAAAATCAGGAGCATCGTATACATCATCCGTCAGAGTAAGATACTGTGGGCAGGTTTCGCAGAGAATATTCTGACCGAGGGCGCGTGCGGACGCGATCTCATCAAGACCTTCCCGCGTACTCAGATGTACCACCCAAGCGTTTCCGTTCGCCTCGCGGGCAAGCTCGAGACAGCGCCGAACAGCCAATGCTTCCACCTCATTGGGCCGGCTGCGCGGATGCCATAAGGGTTCTATGTGCCCTTCATCCAGCAATTCACTCACACGACGATTCACCATGTCGCCCAGTTCACAATGGACTCCCACGACACCGATCCCGCGGGCAGCGGCAAAGAGTTCTCTCAGCTCATCATCGTTCAGCCGCAGATTATCATAGGCCATATAGGCCTTAAAACTCGTAACGCCCTGTTCGGCCATGATCGGAAGCTCAGCCCTGACCGCATCATTCCACTCTGTCACAGCCATATGGAATCCATAATCGCAGGCGCATCGTCCGTCAGCCCGGGAATGCCAGATCCGCAGCGCATCGGAAAGCGTACCGCCCCGTTCCTGCGTTGCGAAATCCAGAATTACGGTTGTTCCGCCGATCAGAGCAGCACCTGTTCCGCTGGGAAAATCATCGGCCGTCACAGTCGTTCCGGTGTCCATCTCCAAATGCGTGTGCGCATCAATAAATCCCGGAAATATAAGACAGCCGGAAGCATCATAACACTCTGCCGAAGGATCAGCGCAGGACTCAGGAACAATCTTTCCGTTCTCTATAAAAATATTCGCCCGCCAGCGCCCCTGCGGCGCGACGAGCGTACCATTTTTGATACAGAGCATATAATAGCCCCCATCCATATCTTAATCAAATTTTCCCCGTTGGTATTATATCTATTTAAACCATCAATTGCAACAGTTTTGCCCCTTTCAAAATCGACATTTGCATCTTTTTGTTTGTTCTGCTCAAATTCTGCTGAGAATTCCTATAAAAGTTATACTTTAGGATGTTTGAAAAATTTCGCCATTCAGTTTAATATAATAATGCTATAACTGCGTCGGAAAATATCTTCGGTTTTTCCGGTACAGGAAGCGGGTTGAACAAACTCAACAAATCATTGGGAGTGAACAAGTCATGGAAAACCTGTTCTGGATCGGCATTGTTGGTGCTGTCATCGCGCTCGGCTTTGCCTATTATCAGAAGTGCAAGGTCATGCAGTTCTCCGAAGGGAACGAGACCATGCAGAAAATCGCGTCGGCCATCCGTCAGGGTGCCAACGCCTACCTCAAGCGGCAGTATAAGACGGTCGGTCTCATATTTGCCATCATCGCGGTCATTCTGGCCGTTCTGGCCTACGGCTTTGGTATGCTGTCCCCGTTCGTACCGTTTGCCTTCATCACCGGCGGTATTTACTCCTGCCTGGCCGGCTTCATCGGTATGAAGATTGCGACCTCCTCCAATGCCAGAACCGCAAATGCTGCTTCTGAAAGTCTCAACCGCGGTCTGCGCGTGGCCATCTCCTCCGGTTCGGTCATGGGCTTCACCGTTGTCGGTCTGGGTATTCTGGACGTTTCCGTCTGGTTCCTGATTCTCCAGAAGGGTTTCGGCTGCGGTGCCGAAGAAATCGCCACCACCATGGTTATGTTCGGCATGGGCGCTTCCTGCGCCGCTCTGTTCGCCCGCGTAGGCGGCGGTATCTTCACCAAGGCCGCTGACGTCGGCGCCGACCTCGTCGGTAAAGTCGAAGCCGGTATCCCTGAAGATGACCCCCGTAACCCCGCTACCATCGCTGACAACGTCGGCGACACCGTCGGCGACGACCTCGTCGGCAAAGTCGAGCAAGGCATTCCGGAAGACGACCCGCGCAACCCGGCCGTCATCGCGGACAACGTCGGCGACAACGTCGGCGACGTCGCCGGCATGGGCGCTGACCTTTATGAAAGCTATGTCGGTTCCATCCTCGCCACCTTCGCCATCGGCGCCGCCGCCGGCTACGGCTGGAACGGCATGCTTCTGCCTCTCTCCATCGCCGTTGTTGGTGTTATCTGCTCTCTGATCGGCACCTTCATGATCCGCACCGGTGAGAAGGCCACTCAGCGTGAACTGCTCAAGTCCATGCGTACCGGTACTTATTTCGCCGCGGCTCTCTGTGCTGTTGCCTGCATTCCCCTCACCTACTTCATCATGAGCGGTGTTGAGGGCGCCAGCTGGATCGGCATCCTGATTGCCATCTTCTGTGGTCTGGCTGCCGGATGTGCCATCGGCTATGTCACCGAATACTACACCTCTGATACATACAAGCCCACTCAGGTCCTGGCTGACGCCACCGAAACCGGTGCTGCCACCACGATCATCGGCGGTATCTCTCTGGGCATGAAGTCCACTGCTTACCCCATCCTCATTGTTGGCGTTGCTGTTATCGTCAGCTTTATCAGCGCCGGCGGTTCTCTGAACACCAACTCCGCCGATTACGCGCTCTCCTTTAACAATGGTCTTTACGGTATCGGTATTGCCGCCATCGGCATGCTGGCCACTCTGGGTATCACCCTTGCCACCGACGCTTACGGTCCTGTTGCCGACAACGCCGGCGGTATCGCTGAGATGAGCGGTCTGGGTGAGGAAGTCCGTGAACGCACCGACGCTCTGGACAGCCTCGGCAACACCACCGCTGCTACCGGTAAGGGCTTCGCCATTGGCTCCGCCGCCCTCACCGCCCTGGCTCTGCTTGTTTCTTATGTCGAAGTCGCTGAATCCTACATGGACGGGAAGACCCTCGACCTCTCCGTTACCAACCCCGCCGTTCTGACCGGTCTGTTTGTCGGCACCATGCTCGTCTTCGTCTTTGGCGCGCTGACCATGTCCGCTGTTCAGAATGCTGCGCAGAGCATCGTTGTTGAAGTTCGCCGTCAGTTCCGTGAAATCGCCGGCATCATGTAAGGTGAGACCT
>JAUMXS010000005.1 GCA_030528965.1 Eubacteriales bacterium | reverse complement strand
CGCTTCGGGGAAGAGAAAGAACGGACAAAAGCGCCGGGACCTCTCCTTCGGGGGGATAGACAGCGCCCTGCCGCAGGGATGCCTCTTCGTCATAGCGCAGTTCGCCGAGCCGCGGAGACATCAGGGCCGAGAAAACATGATTTGCCGCTGCGAGGACACTGCCGCGGGAGCGGAAGTTTTCCCGCAGAAGGATACGGCGGGGAGTTCCCTTCGGGGCGTCTGCGTCGGCCCAGCTGTGCAGCTTTTTGAGAAAAATGCCCGGTTCGGCCAGACGGAAGCGGTAAATACTCTGCTTCACGTCGCCCACGAAAAAGAGGTTTTCCGGATCTTCCCGCGATACCGCGCGGAAAAGCCGGTCCTGGATCTCGCTGACGTCCTGATATTCATCGACCATGATCTCACAGTAACGCCGCGAGACGGCCTCGGCGAGGGGCGTACGCGCACCGGTCTCCGGATCCTCGAGCAGACGAAGACTCAGATGCTCGAGATCAGAGAAATCCAGAAGGCCCTGCCGCCGTTTTTCCGCGGAAAAGGCGGTATCCAGTTCCACGGCAAGGCTCAGAAGCGCCGACATGGCGGGACGCATCTCGTCGAGTTCGCGTAAATGCCGTTCCGAAGGACCCTCAAGCTGTTTCAGCAGGTCCGCGGCGGCTTTTTTGACAGTATTTCGCAGAGCGGTGACTTCATCTTTCAGAGCATCCTCACCCCGGAAGGCTTTGAGGTTCGGGAATGGGATCGGCAAGCAGGCGCAGGCGGCGTCCCAGCCGCGTGCCGATTCACGTGCCAGCGCGCGCAGTCCAGCCGCAGAATCGGAAAAGGAGGGACCGTATGCCGTGAACAGACGTTCATGTTCCGGGGAACTCATTTCATGGAGAGCGTTCTCCATGCGTTCCGCCCAGTAGAGCGCATTTTCCGCCGCGTTGTCGAGGATCTCACGGCCCCAGGGTGTTTCACCTGCGTCCGTAATGCTGCGCACATCCATGGCGCGGAGCTGTTCGGCGGCCCAGCGTGCCGGCCAGGGGTGACTGCGCAGGACTGTGTGCAGTTCCAGCACCAGTGCCGTGAGGCGGCTGTCGTCGCGGCCCGCGCCGACGGTGTCGATCAGGCTGCGCAGACCGGGGCGTACGTCCAGTTCGGTATACAGACGGTCCATGAGCCGCTCCAGAACGGAGGCCCGGATGGCCAGCGCGCGGTTATCATCGGCAACGCGGAAATTCGGCACCAAAGAGAGGGCCTGCGCATTTTCGCGCAGAAGGCTCGTGCAGAAACTGTGGATGGTACCGATGGGTGCGCGGCAGCAAAGACCGGCCTGACGGCGCAGCCGCCGGTCCTCGGGATGGGCGGCGCTGAGACGGCCCAGCTCGGTCTGGATACGTCCGCGGAGCTCTCCGGCCGCGGCGCGCGTATAAGTAATGATGAGGAAACGGTCGATATCCTCGCCTTCCGCCACACGGCGCATCAGCCGTTCGACCAGCACACGGGTCTTGCCGCTGCCTGCGGCTGCGGAGACCAGTACTGCGCTGTCCCGGGCGGTGACGGCCGATTCCTGATCGGGTGTCAAATGAAACTCAGCCATGGTCCGGACCTCCTTCCTTCGTTTCCAGTTCAGTCAGTTTCTCCCAGAACTCGGGAGCTTTCAGTTTCGTGAGGCAGCGGCGGTTGTCGACAGACTCATCGAAATGACAGGCTTCCCGATAATTGCACCAGACACAGGCGTTTTCCTTTTGGCTGCGGAAAAACGGGTCGGCCGCCACACTGCCCTGCCGCAGTTCCGCCGCCATTGCGCGGAGCGTACCGTCCACAAATCTTGAAAGCTGTGCCAGTTGTTCCGTCCGGGCCAGTGACTCTCCGACGGCTTCGCCGCTGCGGTTGAATTTCACCGGAAGGAACCGGGGAGGGTGATTGTGTTCCATTGCATTGAGCACGGCGGCGTCATTCAGCAGCAGGCCGCTGCGCCGGCGTTCGGAAGCTTTCTTTTTCAAAATTTCCGCGTCGTCCGCATCCCCGGGAAACTGGATCAGGGCATCCCGTGCCGGGACATACAATACGCCGGCAGGGATGATTTCCCGACCGTAACGTTTTAAGCCGCCGCGTTCCAGCGTGAAGAGATACAGAAGCATCTGCAGACCCATGCCATGCCAGACATCGGAGAGGGAAAATTCTTTCCGACCGGTTTTGTAGTCCACGACGCGCAGGTAGAGTTTTCCGTCATGTACCCAGCCGTCCACACGGTCGGCAACGCCCGTAAGCGTGAGGCTGTCTTTCCCGGTGCCCAGCTTCATGGGGGGAAGATCACCGGCGCGGGAGAGGTCGAGTTCAAAGTCCAGAGGATGAAAATCCGATGTGCGCAGTTCCTCCGCCATGTCCAGAACGATCTGCCGCACCGTGTGCGTCAGACGCCGGAAGAGATAGATGAAGCGGGGCGATTTCTCACGGAAATCATCCAGCTTTTCGTGAACATAGGCTTCGGCGGCCTCATCGGCCAGTTCTGCAAGAGCCTTATTGTCGAGTGCGGCGAATCCGCCGCGGCGTCCGGCATGTTCCGCGACGTAAGCCAGTACAAAGTGCAGAAAACTGCCGTAAGCGGGAGGGTCAAAGCGGGCGGGGACCCGCGGCTTTGCACGCAGACCGTACTGAAGGAAATAGGAAAAACGACAGGCGCTGAAACGATCGATGCGCGAAGCGGACAGACGCAGCTGATCGCCGTAAAGTCCGCGCACGGCTTCGGCCGAAAGTCGGCCCCGTTCGATTTTGGCCTGTTTTTCTATTGTTTGAAGGAGTTCCGCTTCTTCCGGAATGTTTTGGAAATACCGCCGCGCGGCGCAGGAATGGGTGCCAAGGTCATGAGAGGCAGCGAGGGAAAGCGCGGGAACGCGGGCCTCTGTCCGGGCGGCGGCGAGGTCACCGGATTGGACTTCCACGCCGAAAAGGGACCGCAGACGATCTGCCACAAAGGAGGGACGTGCATCGGTACCGCCGGCGAAGCTGAGATACAGTGTCTCCGAGGGCAGTGTCAGGCAGTTATAAATGAGGGAGAATTCCCGGGACAGGCTCTCACGTCCGTCGCCGCCGAGGTCAAGGCCCAGTTCCCGCAGGGATTGCCGATCGGCGTCGGAGAGAAGTCTTCCTCCGTCTGCGAGAAGAGGCAGACGTTCGTCCGATGCACCCAATACCAGCAAATGACGAAGGTGCCGGCGGCGCATACGGTCCATGTCGCCCGCAGAGACACGATCCAGAGCGACGGGAATGGTGCCCACATCGTATTGGGAGAGCACCAGCTCCAGCAGCCGGGCAAAGGGCTGCTGTTCCATGGGCGTGTCACCCAGAATATCGGCGCACTGTTCAATGGCGGAGGTCAAAAGCTCCCAGAGCTGCAGATATTCGGCGGCATCGGCAGATCTTCCTTTGCTTTCCAGCGCGCCGGCACGCTCGTCAAGACGGTCCGCAAGCTCCAAAGCATCCAGAAAAGCGCAGAGAGCCTCCGCCTGTTCCCGGGCGGTATGGGCAGCGGCGCCGCGCTCCTGCAGAGCAAGAAGCGGGGCGGCGGCGCGTTCGCGCAGGGAATTAATGGCAGCAAGCTGTGCCTCGGATTCCTCCGTCGGAGGGATGCCCAGTCCTTCCGGATGCTGCCGCCAGGGCGCGGGATTCGTCCAGGCGGAACCGTGAATATCCCAAAGCAGGCAATAGTTTTCCAGCTCGTCGCATTCCGCACGTGTCAGATTGGCGAGACCGGTTTTCAGATAGGTGAAAACATCCTCCGCGTCCCAGCCGCCGGTGACGACGGCAAAGGCGGCGGAAATCAGAGCCGGGAGGGGCTTGGACAGAATGTCGCTGCGCCGTGTGAGGTAGAGGGGCACGCCGAAGCGGGAAAAAGCCGATTCGAGAGAGGTGCGGTATTCCTCGAAACCGCGAACGGCAACGGCGACGTCCCGCCAGCGGCAGCCGGTTTCCCGAACAAGTTTCAGGACCCGGGCGGCGGCATATTCACATTCCTCCGCGGGAGTCCTGGCTCGAAGGAGCGTGACCGTATCTCCGGCGTCAAAACACTCTTCTGTAAAGGAAAACAGATTTTTTTCAAGAAAACCCATCGCACCGCTGCTTTCGGGGACGACGACCGTATCCGCGGAAGCGGGGATGCCGTGTTCCCGTGCATCGGCCAAAAGCTGCAGCGCGGCGGAGCGGGAGAGGTCAAATACTTCAGAGCCGCCCTTCAGATCATCACAGCCGAGACAGACAGTCACGGATGCGGCAGTGCGCATGAGGGAGAGGAGAACTTTCTGTTCCTGCATCGTGAAGTCGATGAAGCCGTCGACATAGACCTGCGCGCCGCGCAGGGAGGGACTGTCGGGGATCTGTTCGGCAAGAAGGTCGAGCCTGTCCGCAGGGTCGGCCCCGGCACGGGCTGTGACGGCGTCGTAGGAGGCAAGGAGGAGGGAGAGGTCATGGAGCTTATCGGCGAGAGGACCGTCGGCCTGTTCTGCGGCGGCCAGAAGTTCATCCGAACCGATGCAGGCAGAGCGCAGTTCGGCGACAGCGTCGAGCAGGGAATGCAGAAGCTCCGGGCGTGCATGAGCGGTACCGCAGACGCGCAGTGCCGGGGCTGCGGCTTCCAGCGCCAGCGCCATGCAGAGGACACGACCGCCCTTGTCGAGATAGCGCCGTGCGCTGCCGCCGGCCTCCAGAGCGACCGTATGGGCAAGCCGCGTGAAGCTCAAAACCTCCGCATAGAGGCTGAGCCTGTCGCCGACCACCCGGCAGAGCTCACGCTCTGCCTCGTGGCTGTACTGTTCGGGAACGATGAGCACACAATGCTGTCCGGGCTCCTTATCCGCAGGCGCATGCGCGCGGATCTCTTCCATAATGCGGGATGTCTTACCCGTGCCTGCCCGGCCCAGTATCAGTCGAAGCATATTTTTCCCTCCGTGTATGTTCTCCTGTTGGATTCTAAATTTATATTATACCATATAAATATTTGCCCCGAAAAGCTTTTTTCGGGGACGTGTTCCCCTTGCGGGCGAAAGAAGCTTGTCAATCGCAGGGGGATGAGGTAAAATGTCAAAAATCCGGGATAAAACCGGATGGAAGTGAAAGTCAGAGTGAATGGGGGCGCCGCAGTGCACGGATCGATTCGGCTGATATGCGCTATTTTGACGATTCTCTGCCTTATATGCCCGGCTTGGGCGGACGGAGCGGAAGAAGAGACGGCGCCGCGATTTGAGGGGAAGTCCTGGGAAGAGATCGTGACGGATTTTCTCGCGGAACGCGGAATACCGGAGAGCAGTGTTTCCCTGGGGTATAAGAACCTGGTCACCGGTGAGGAATACTACTGGAACGGCGATGAACTCTGCGTGGGGGCGAGCGTATACAAACTTCCTTTGAATATGTATTTTGCCGAAAAGGTCTTTGAGGGCGAGATGACGATGCAGACGCCTGTCTCCGGTCTTGCCTATGAGATCATCCAGCGGTCGAGTCTGGTCCTCTCCGACAACACCACGGGTGAGATCCTGCAGATGCAGTTCAATACCTATGCGGAGTACCGTGCCGCCATTGCGAAATATCTGGGCGTGGGAAAACTGCCGGAGGATGATCCCTACTATAAGTATAACAGTTTCACGGCGCGGCACATGATCCGTTGTCTGCAAATGCTGTATGAGGATCCCGAACGGTATCCGGGTGTGCTGGACTGCATTGAGGAGGCGGCGCAGGACAATTACTTTGCCCTGCTGGAGACCCGGTATCCCATCGCACATAAGCACGGCTATGTCCCGTATGAGGATCATTTGTATATCAACGACTGTGCCATTGTTTATACCGAACAGCCGATCGCGGTCGTGATGTTCAGTGACACGATCCCCGGCGGGATCTGGAGCCTTTCCGCCTACTGCACGCTGATGTGCGACTATGCGGCCTACCGAATGGAAAATCCGCTGCCGGAACCGGTAGAACCCATCCCTCCTGAAACGGCCGACCCTGTCCGGCCGGAGACGCAGGAGAACGAGGAACAGCCGGCGCTTCCGGAGAAAACGGAAAATAACACTGACACGGTGACGGATGCCGAATCAGCGGAGAAACCGGTATTGGATACGGACGCGGCTGTGACAGCGGAGCCGGCTCCGGAGACGGCGGAGAAAGAGAATGAAGGAAAAAGCGCCGGCACCCTGATCATAGCAGGTGCTGCCGCAGCGGTTTTTGCTGTGGGATTTCTTTTGCTGAAAACGGCCGGGAGGAGAAAAAGAACATGATAAAAAGAGAAATGCGGTTCCTCGCTGTACTGCTGTGCTGTATGATCCCGGGCCTTGCCGGCTGCGGAGCGGAGGAGACCGCTCCCACGACAACTCCTATAGTGCCGCTGACATCCGGGACCGCGGATGCGGAGGAAACGCCGGACGCAGAGGCGGAGCCTGTGACGGAGCTTTGCCTTACGGACGAGAGCGCCGGGGAGATTCTTGCGCTGCGGGAAAATACAGAGCTTCAATTTGTGGATGCCCGGGACAGCCGGGAGTATGAGGCGCTCTTCAGCCTTCAGGCGGCGCTGCCGGATTGTGTGATCGAGTGGGTCTATCCTCTCTGCGGCCGGGAGGTCGGGAGTCTGGAAACGGAGCTGGTCTTTGAGGCAGAGGATGCCGTGAATGCTGAGGAACTGATGGAGGGGCTGCAGTATCTGCCGCGGCTTACACAGGTGGATCTCTGTGCGCACGAGATGCGGGAAGCGGACATGGCGAAGCTTACGGAAGCCTATCCGGATGTGTTTTTTGTGTGGAATGTCAGTTTTGCGGCATGGACGGTGCGCAGCGATATCACGGTATTTTCCACCCTGCAGCCCGGAGAAACGGCTCTGCGCTGGGACGATGAGGATCTGGCGCCGCTGTTTCGTTACTGCACGCGGCTTCGTGCCCTCGACCTGGGACATAACGATCTGCGTGATCTGGAGGCGTTCACTCGCCTGACCGATCTCGAAGTTCTCATCCTCATCGACAGTCCGAATCTTGCGGATGCTTCTCCGCTGGGTGAGCTGGAGAAACTGGAATATCTGGAATTCTATCTCAATCCCTCCGTGCGGGATTACAGCTTCCTCGCGGAATTTACGAATATGAAGTATGTAAATTTGTCCTATGCCCCGGTGACGGAGCTTTCGTTCCTCGACACGATGCCGGAACTGCGGATGGCATGGCTGGGATTCTGCCCGCTGTCGGCGGAGGAAGTTCAGCGTGTACGGGATACACATCCGGAAGCGGAGATCAGGACCTGGTATGACGGAGAGATCTCCTCCACTGCGGCCGGCTGGCGTGCCTCGGACTATAACGTCGCCGTCCGTAAGGCGTTCAAGAACTGGGAACAGGTCGAATATTACGGTGCCTGGGACGATGTAAGGTACCGTGAGGGCGCGCAGCTGATCGAGATGTATCCGACCTATGAGGCTTAAGTGAATAAACAGGCGAAAATAAAAGGCCGGCAGAAAGCGTTTGACTTTTCTGCCGGCCTGTTTTGTTTTATCTGCGCTTGATGTTGGCGGAAATCTCCGTCAGGGCTTCGGCGGCCTCCATGTCGCAGTCACGGTTTCGCGCCATATCACAGAGGGAGACCATCCCTACCAGCCGGCCGTTGTCCAGCACCGGCAGACGGCGTACCTGATCCTGTGCCATGACGCGGACGGCGCGGTCCACGCTGTCGTCCGGTTCGGCGGTCAGGATGCCGCGTGACATGATCTCGCCCGTCCGGGTTGTCTGTGGGTCCTCGCCCATGGCCACACAGCGCAGGACGATGTCCCGATCCGTCACCAGACCCCGCAGGCGGCCGCTGCTGTCACAGACCGGCAGAGCACCTATGTTGTGCCGTTTCAGAAGGCGGGCGGCGGCCGTGACCGGTTCATCCTGCCCCACAGAGATCACCCGTTCCGTCATCAGTTCGCGAACTTGCATTTCGGAATCCTCCTTGTATCGTGATACCATCAGTATCACCGGAAACGGGGCGGAGTAATCCGATCGGACGAAAAAGCTCACAGATTTTGCACACAGAGGAAAGCCGCGCGGTTTTATTTATCTTCCTCTCCGGGAGGAAGGAGAGGCGTTTTCATCCGAAGGATGCGCAGAACGCTCTCGTTGAGCCGATCTTCAGAAAGTCGGCCGCTCTCAAGCGCCGCAAGAACACCGTGCACACCGGCATCGAGATCATCGGGATCCAAAAGCAGATCACAGCCAGCTTCCAGCGCCTGCACACAGATTTCGCCCGTCTGGGCATAACCGGCGGCGGCCGCCATGCTGAGGCTGTCGGTGATGATGACTCCCGCGAAACCCAGCTCTTCCCGCAGGATATCGGAAACGATCTTACGGGAAAAAGTCGCCGGGACTTCGTCCAGTGAGGGAACGTTCAGATGCCCGATCATGACCATGTCCGCTCCGGCTTCAATACCGGCGATAAAGGGAAGAAATTCCTGCGCACGGAGAGTTTCGGGATCTTTGTGAATGTATGCCGCGCTGTAATGGCTGTCCTCGAGCGTATCTCCGTGCCCGGGAAAATGTTTAAGGGTACAGATAAGACCCTGCTCGCGGAAGCCGCGTACGGCGGCGGCAACAAGTTCTGCAGCCTGCGCATAATTATCGCTGTAAGCCCGGTCTCCGATGACCGTATTGGCCGGGTTGGACCAGACATCCGCGACGGGCGCCAGGTCGGCGTTGAAACCGAGGGAGAGCATATCTTTGGCGATCAGGGCGGCGTTATCATAGGCGGTTTCGGGCCCTAAAGAGCGGTAACTGAACATGGCATCCAGCCGCGTGGTGCCCAGAGTGTTCATCAGACGCGTCACGCGTCCGCCTTCCTCGTCGGCACAGGTGAGGAGCGGGATGAGAGAAACGGCTTGCGCCGTTTCCAGCATGGCCGCCGTCTGCTCACGGGAGATGAGATGGGAAGCGTTAAAGATCAGTCCGCCGACAGGACGGGAAGGCAATGCGGTGTACAGCGCATCATCCTCGCCGGTCTCTGGGCTTTGCCCGGTCAGGCTGTCCGGGGTCACGACAAAGAGCTGATAAACTTTTTCTTCGACGGTCATGGAATTCAGAAGGATCTCCGCGGGCTCCGGAACGGAGACGGGTCCTTCCGTCCGGGGCGTTTCCGGGTCACGGCTTTCCGGAGGAAGGATCTGCGGCAGCCCTGCCTGAGACGACTCATCGGCAGGTGAAACAAAGCGCAGCACAGGCCCGGCTGCGAGTAAAACAGCGATCAGAAGCAGAAAGAAAAGGCATTTTTTGATGGCGGAGCGGCCTCCTTTCGGTCGGGATGCTTTTGAAAGAAAGAAAGACTTTTTTTGCATGGGCGCTTCATAGTCTATCATATATGGCCCGAAGCGTCCAGCAGATTCAAATTTCCGGAAAAAGGAAGCTTTTTTAGGGGAAATGGATAATATTGATGGTAAAAATGCTTGTAATCTAGGAGAAAATCATGTATGCTATAGGATATATCATTGGATTAATGCACGAAAAAATCCTGCCGAAACTTTCGGAAGGAATCGCATTCTGCGATAAAACTTCCCGGAAAAAGGCGCTGGGAAGGTTTGCCGTGCAGGATGCAAGGTCAAAATTTTCACAAATTGCGGAAAGTGTAAAAAGAGAAGTATGCCTGAGCATAAAAACGACACCTTTTGATGTCGGAGAATGGGAGGTGTGACAGGAAGATGTCTCTTGAGGCAATAAATAGGATCCGTCGGACGGAGGAAGAGGTGCGTCAGCGCCGGAACGCCGCTTTGCAGGAAGCGAAAGCAAAAATTGCGGAAGAGGAAGCGGCAGGAAAAGCCAGAATCGAAGCGGCGCATCAGAAAGCGGCCGAGGAACTGGCCGATAAGAATGAGAGAGCCGACGATTTAGCCAGAGAAGAGGCCCGAAAACTGGCGGAAAGCACGGAAAACCGTAAAGCGGGTCTTCGAGCCAAAGCAGAAACCAGACTGGACGAGGCCGCAGGGCTCATCGTGGAAAGGATCGTGAAATTCTGAATGGCCATTGTCAAAATGAAAAAACTCCGGCTAATGGCTGTCCGGTCCCAACGGGAAGAACTGCTGCGGGAATTGATGCTCCTTGGCTGTGTGGAATTATCGGAGCCAAAGGACTTGCCGGAGGAAGGCCCCGAGGCAGGATTGACCCGGGGCTCATGGGATGAACTAGTACAAGGTCGGAGCCAGCAGCATGACATGTTAAAGGCACTTCGTCTGCTGGATCATTATGCACCGGAGAAGAAAAAACTTCTCCAGCCGAGACCCGACGCTGCTGTTGAAACGGTTTTGGATGAATCCACGCTGGAGGACAACATCCGTCTTGCGGAGGAGGTCATCCGGCTGGAAGATCAGATCCGGCGGCTGACGGCGGAAGAGAGCCGGGAACGTGTCCTGATCGAATCCCTGACGCCGTGGAAGGAACTGCCGCTGTCCATAAACTGTACGGGAACGGAGACCTGTGCCGCGATTCTCGGAACGGTTCACGGTACGGTGGATCTGTCCGAACTCCGGACACTTCTGAATGATGCCGTTGACGGACTGGCCGAACTGTATGTGGTATCCTCGGATCAGATCCAGCATTGCTTGGTCCTGATCTGCATGCGGTCGGTACAGGAAGCTGCATTGACGGCGCTGCGAACGCAGGGCTTCTCGATGGCGGCTCTGGGCGAAGGGGAAGGCAACCCGAAAAAGAATATAAAGGAAGCCGAACAGCGGCTTGCCGAGATCGGTGCAAAAAAGGAAGAACTTGCCGGAAAGATCTCCGCTCTGGCCTCTCGCCGTGAGGAGTTCCGTCTCCGGATCGATACGCTCAACAACCGTCTGGCCCGTGCCGAAGCCGGGACGCAGCTGCTTTTCACGGAAAGTGCTTTTGTATGCAGCGGCTGGATCACGGCGCCGGACGAACCCCGTCTGGCAGAAGTGCTCAGCAAGTATGACTGTGCCTGGGAAACGGAGGATCCCGACCCGGAGAATCCCGCTGAGGTACCGGTTAAACTCAAGAGCAATCGTCTGACGAAACCGTACACCGTGATCACCGAGATGTACAGCCTGCCGGCTTACAACGGGATTGACCCCAATCCCTTTATTATGCCCGGTTTCGCGCTGTTCTTCGGCATCATGTTTGCGGATATGGCCTACGGTCTCATCATGGCGCTTGCCGGTCTGTTCCTTATCTATAAGGTGCGGCCGCGGGGCACTCTGGGAAATATGGCCGGACTGCTTGTCCAGTGCGGTATCTCCACGTTTATCATGGGATTCCTGGTAGGCGGATTCTTTGGAGATGCAATACCTGTACTGGGAGGCATATTTGGGAAGGAATGGACACTTGTCCCGACCTTCGGCGCTGTTCAGGTGGGAAGTATTTCCATTGCGCTCCCGCTCAATCTGCTGGAGGGGAACAACCCGCTGTATGTACTGGTGGCGGCCCTGATCCTCGGTGTGATCCATCTTGCGGTGGGCGTTGGCATCGGCGTTTACCTGAAGATCCGGGACGGCGAGTGGCTCGATGCTCTGCTGGGCGACCTGTCGTGGTGGGTCATTTTCGCCGGCATCGGCGTTTTGGTACTCAAGGGAAGCTCTGTGCTGATCTATGTGGGCCTTGCCATGGTGGTGCTCGGCGGTGTGCTGAAGGGCAAAGGGTTCGGCCGTGTCACCGGTGTGTTCGGAGCACTGTATAACGGTGTGACCGGATATCTGGGCGACATTCTGTCCTATTCCCGTCTTATGGCCCTGATGCTTGCCGGCAGCGTTATTGCCAGCGTGTTCAACCAGCTGGGTGCTCTGGGCGGCGTTATACTTTTTATTCCGGTGTTCCTGATCGGACACGTACTCAATTTCGGACTGAACATTATCGGATGCTTCGTGCATACGATGCGTCTGCAGTTCCTGGAATTCTTTGGAAAATGGTATCGTGACGGCGGACGGCCCTTCCGGCCCCTGGCTGTCGAGACGAATTATGTGGACATCAAGGAGGAAAATTAATAATGGGTAACTTCTTTGCTGATTTTGGCGGCCTGGCCCTGGGTTTCCTGGGCGGCGGTCTGGCGTGTGGTATTTGCTGTGCGGGTTCTGCCCGCGGTTGTGGTGTTGCCGGTGAGACCGGTACCGGTCTGCTGTGCGAGGATCCTTCCGCTTTCGGTAAGGTCATGATCCTGCAGGTCATCCCCGGTACGCAGGGCCTGTACGGTCTGGTCGTCTGGTTCTTCGCGCTGCTGCAGATGGGCGTGTTTGCCGGTACGGCAGTGGGAATGACGATCGCCGATGGTCTGCGTGTATTCGCGGCCTGCATTCCGATGGCGATCGGCGGCGGCCTGTCCGCGCCGGCGCAGGGCCGTGTGGCGGCTATGGCGATCAACCTCATGGCCAAGCGTCCCAATGACTGGGCGAAGGGCATCATCCTCTGCATCACGGTAGAGTTCTATGCCATTCTGTCCCTGCTGGCCTCCTTCCTCATGCTTCTGAATCTCAACCTCGGCGCCTGAGTCGCTGAACAGAGCGCAAAGGCTGGTAAAACGATATGAATGGAATCGATAAAATCATAGCCCGCCTCAATGCTGACGTAGACGCAGAGATCGCAAAGATCCAGGAAGAAACTGCGGCACGGTGTGCGGAGATTCGGGCCGAGTATAAGACGCAGGCAGAAAATGAGTACTGGGAACTCATCCAGGTCGGCGTAAAGCAGACGGAACAGCGTGTGCAGCGTCTGGACCGCACGGTACATCTGGAAGTGCGCAAGCACATTCTGGCTCTGAAGCAGGAACTGGTGGCGGCCGCGTTTAACCGGGCGCGGGATCGGATCCTGGAACTGCCGAAGGAAGAATATGTGGCTTTTCTGGCCCGCAAGGCGGCCGAAGCGGCTGTCACGGGGCAGGAAGAGCTTATTCTGAGTGAAACGGATACGGTGCGCTGCGGCGCGGAAACGGTCCGTGCGGCCAATGCCCTGCTGAAAGAGCGCGGCATACAGCCGGGGCTCACTTTGGGAGAAGCGCGTCACATTTCCGGCGGTGTCATTCTGAAACAGGGCGATATAGAAGTCAACTGCACGCTGGACACCCTCCTCGAGCTTGTGCGCGGCGAAATGGCGGCGCAGGTGGCGGAGGTTCTGTTCCCTCCCGAGGCCTGAGTGCCGCACGGGCGGAGATGATGGCGAGGAGGGAAGAGAAGCTTGTCTGAAAGAAAAATCACAGATCGCGATTATTTGTTTGTCACGGCCATGGTGGAAGCGCGGAAAGCCCGCATGCTGACCCGGGAACGCATGGAACAGATGCTTTCAACGGGATCGGCGGCGGATGCTGCCCGCATGCTGAATGAAAGCGGCTATTTGGACATGTCGGAGATGGACGCACGCGGCGTGGATCAGACTCTGTCGAACCGCCGCCGCAGGATCTTTACAGAGATGTCCCGTTTCGTTCCCGAACCGGCCGTGCTGGATGTATTTCGTGCGAAATACGATTATCATAACGCAAAAGTCCTCGTTAAGGCGGAAGGAGCCGGCGTTGCGGCGGAGAACATTCTCTCCACAGCCGGCCGTGTCGAACCGGAGATCCTGAACATGTATTTCCATGAGGACGATATCCGGTTTCTGCCCCCGCTGTTCGGACCGGCACTGCGTGAAGCCAAGATGACGCTGGCCCGCACGAGCAATCCCCAGATGGCGGATCTCGTGCTGGATAAGGCGTACTATGCGGAACTGCTTGCGATGACGAAACCGCTGTACAGTCCGTTTCTGTATGATTATGTGCGTTTTCTGATCGATACGGCGAACCTTCGCACGGTGATCCGAACCACGAGAATGGGACGCAGCCAGAAATTCATCCGGAGCGTACTCATCGACGGCGGCACGGTCAGTATCGAGCATTTGGCGGCGTCGGTCGGGTCCGGAGACGGACTGAGCGGGATCTATGCGTCAACGCCGCTCAGAAAAGCGGCGGAGCTGGGCGCGGGCGTTCTGCACAGCGGCTCCATGACGCAATTTGAGCAGAGCTGCGACGATGCAGCGACGGCTTATCTTCAAAAAGGTAAGCTGAGCGGCTTCGGGCTGGAAGCCGTGGCGGGATATCTGGGCGCTGTGGAAGGGGAGATCATGGCAGTACGCATGATCCTCACGGGGCTGATGGCCGGGATAGATCCCGAGGAACTGAAAAGGAGGCTGCGCGACACTTATGTATAAGATAGGCGTCATTGGGGGACGTGAGACCGTCATGGGCTTCAAGGCTCTGGGTCTGGATGTATTCCCCGTAGAGAGTGTCGACGAAGCGAAACGTACGCTTCGGCAGCTGAAAAAGCCGGAGGAAGGCTATGCCATCCTCTACATTGAAGAGAACCTGGCGCAGGAGCTGACGCGGCAGATCGACTCGGTCAAGGACAGCCCGATGCCTGCGATCATTCTGATTCCCGGACGGGAAGGCTCGCTGGGCCTTGGCCAGGCGGCACTGCGTGCGGCGGTGGAGCGAGCCGTCGGCGCCAACATTCTGTGAATAACCGAAAGAAGGTATGCATATGAGCGGAAAAGTCACCAAAGTCTCCGGACCGCTGGTCGTGGCCGAGGGGCTTGCCGATGCGAATGTATCTGACGTTGTTCGTGTCGGCTCTCAGCGGCTCATTGGCGAAATACTGAATATGACGGGTGATTCGGCCTCCATCCAGGTATACGAAGAAACCGCCGGTCTCGGACCGGGCGCGGTTGTGGAGACCGTCGGCGCACCTTTGTCGGTGGAACTTGGACCGGGTATGCTGGAAAACATATATGACGGTATCCAGCGTCCGCTGACGGAGATCCGTGAACTCACCGGGCATACGATCGCCCGTGGTATTGATGTACCGGCCCTGAATCGCAGCCGGTATTGGGAATTTGTTCCGAAGGTCGTTGTCGGCGAAAAGGTCGTGGGCGGCGACATCATCGGAACTGTGCAGGAAACCAGTGCCCTTGAGCACCGCATCATGGTTCCGGTGGGCCTTTCCGGTACCATCGTAAGCATCCAGGGCGGAAGCTTCACGGTCGATGATACCGTGGCCCTTCTGCGGACGGATTCCGGCGAAGAACGCAGCCTTACGATGGCGCAGAAATGGCCGGTCCGTGTGGCGCGTCCTTACGTACGCAAGTTTATGCCTGCGCGCCCGCTGAACAGCGGACAGCGCATTATCGACACCATGTTCCCGCTTGCCAAGGGCGGTACGGCGGCAGTTCCCGGTCCCTTCGGTTCGGGCAAGACAGTCGTACAGCATGCTTTGGCCAAGTGGTCGGATGTGGATGTGGTCATCTACATCGGCTGCGGTGAACGCGGCAACGAGATGACCGACGTTTTGAGAGAATTCCCGGAACTGAAAGACCCGCGCAGCGGCGAACCGCTGATGAAGCGCACCGTCCTGATCGCGAATACCTCCGATATGCCGGTCGCCGCGCGTGAAGCGTCCATCTATACCGGCATCACCATTGCGGAATACTTCCGTGACATGGGTTATGACGTAGCGGTCATTGCCGACTCCACTTCCCGCTGGGCCGAGGCTCTGCGTGAGATGTCGGGCCGTCTGGAAGAGATGCCCGGTGAAGAAGGCTATCCTGCTTATCTGGCCTCCCGTATCGCGCAGTTCTATGAACGTGCCGGTTGTGTCGAATGCCTCGGCTCGGACAAACGTCCCGGCTCGGTCACGGCGATCGGCGCCGTCTCGCCTCCGGGCGGTGACACATCGGAGCCTGTCTCTCAGGTCACCATGCGTATCGTCAAGGTGTTCTGGGGACTCGACAGCTCTCTGGCTTATGCGCGGCACTTCCCCGCGATCAACTGGCTGACATCGTATTCCCTGTATCTGGAGACGCTGAAGCCCTGGTATGACGAAAACTTCGGAGAGGACTTCATAGCGCACAGAAACCAGGCTATGAGCATTCTGCAGGAAGAAGCCTCCCTGCAGGAGATCGTCAAGCTGGTTGGTCAGGATGCCCTGTCTCCCGATGACCGTCTGACCATGGAGACCGCCAAAGTTATCCGTGAGGACTTCCTGCAGCAGAACGCCTTCGTGGACATCGACAGCTTCTCGTCCTACGAACGCCAGTTCGCGCTGCTGGGCATGATCCTTGAATATGACGCTCTTTGCCGTGAGGCTCTGAAGGAAGGCGCGGACATGACGGCGCTGACCAAGATCCCCGCCCGTGAAGAACTCGGTCGGGCGAAGAGTGTTCCGGCCGAGAGTTTTGCGGATGTATACCGGCAGATCTCTGAGAATATGCGTCAGCAGATTGCCGAGCTTGCCACAGGAGGTGAAGAGCAGTGATCCGAGAATATAAAACCATTCGTGAGATCGTCAGTCCGCTGATGGTCGTCAAGCAGGTCGAGGGCGTCACCTATGACGAACTGGCGGAAATTGAACTGCCTAACGGCGAAAAGCGCCGCTGCAAGGTTCTGGAAGTCAATCGTGACACTGCTGTGGTACAGCTTTTCGAATCGGCTGCGGGTATCAACCTGGCCGAATCCAAGGTCCGCTTCCTGGGTCATCCGCTGGAGCTGGCCGTATCCGAAGATATGCTTGGCCGCGTATTCAACGGCATGGGAGAGCCCATTGACGACGGCCCGGAAATTCTGGCCGAGGCGCACAGAGATATCAACGGACTGCCGATGAACCCTGCTGCCCGTGACTATCCGTCGGAGTTTATCCAGACCGGCGTTTCCACGATCGATGGCCTGAATACGCTGGTTCGCGGACAGAAACTGCCGATCTTCTCCGGATCTGGTCTGCCGCATGCGGCACTGGCTGCCCAGATCGCGCGTCAGGCGCGCGTACTGGGTACCGATTCGAACTTCGCGGTCGTTTTTGCCGCGATCGGTATTACCTTTGAGGAATCCGAATACTTTGTGCGTGAGTTCAAGCGCACGGGTGCCATTGACCGTACCGTCCTCTTTACGAACCTTGCCAACGACCCTGCGGTCGAGCGTATTGCCACTCCGCGTATGGCGCTGACGGCGGCAGAGTATCTGGCTTTCGAAAAAGATATGCACGTTCTGGTCATCCTCACCGATATCACGAACTATGCCGAAGCGCTGCGTGAGATCTCCGCTGCGAAGAAGGAAGTCCCGGGCCGCCGCGGCTATCCCGGCTATCTGTATACCGACCTTGCCACCATGTATGAGCGTGCCGGCCGACGAGTCGGGAAGGCGGGATCCATCACCATGATCCCCATCCTCACGATGCCGGAAGATGACAAGACGCACCCCATTCCTGACCTTACCGGTTACATCACCGAGGGCCAGATCATTCTTTCGCGTGAACTGCACCGTAAGGGCATTGTTCCGCCGGTGGACGTTCTGCCCAGCCTGTCCCGTCTGAAGGATAAGGGTATCGGCGAAGGAAAAACGAGAGAAGACCATGCAGGAACGATGAACCAGCTCTTCGCGGGTTACGCCCGAGGAAAGGATGCCAAGGAACTCATGACCATTCTGGGCGAAGCGGCGCTTTCCGATGACGATAAGCTGTTTGCCAAGTTCGCAGATGAGTTTGAGAAACGGTATGTATCCCAGGGTAACGAGACCAACCGGAGTATCCAGGATACTCTGGCGCTGGGTTGGGAGCTTTTGTCCATCCTGCCGCGTGCAGAATTGAAGAGAGTCAAGCCGGAGTTCATTGAAAAGTATATGCCGAAGAAGTAGGTGATTCCATGGCAGCCACCGGCATCACACCGACCAGAATGGTCCTGAATAAACTCAAAGGACGGCTCAAGACCGCAGTCCGCGGGCACAAGCTGCTCAAGGATAAGCGCGATGAGCTGATGCGGCAGTTTATGACAATCGTCCGGCGCAACAAAGAGCTGCGTGAACAGGTGGAGGCAGGCCTCACCGAGGCTTTTGCCGCTCTGTCCGTGGCAAGTGCCGTAATGTCTCCGGAGATGCTGGAACAGTCGCTCCTATACCCCTGTCAGGGGGTGGAACTGGACGTTAGTTTCCAGAACATTATGAGCGTCAATGTTCCGGTCTACGAATTCCAGACCCGAAGCGCGGAAAAGGGCGATGTTCTGCCTTATGGTTTCGCGCAGACCTCCGGTGAACTGGATGACGCCATGCTGGCGCTTTCCAAAGTATTTCATGACATGCTTGAACTGGCACAGGTGGAAAAATCCATGCAGCTCATGGCGGAGGAGATCGAAAAGACCCGGCGTCGTGTCAATGCGCTGGAATATGTTATGATCCCCGAGCTTAAGGAAAACATCAAGTATATCACCATGAAGCTCGAGGAAAACGAGAATGCCACCAAGGTCCGGCTCATCAAAGTCAAGGAAATGGTGCTGCAGAAAGCACACAATTACACATATTAGTACTCCGAACAGCCGGAAGCCCGAATATGAGACCGGGCGGGTTGCATCGGCGGTGCCGCAGCCGTTCAGGGCAGGCTTGTGCCTGCCGGCGGGCGTCACCGTCCGGAAAGCATCCCGTTTGGGCATCAGTTCGGGCTTCGGTTCGGGATTTCGCGGGAGCGGGATCCTGTGTCGGAGACTGCGAAAAAGGGCACTGAAGATGACTGGCCGTGAGGGCAGTCTCTTTGGGAGGCCTTTTCCGCGTTTTAAGGGAGAATGTTCCGGACCCGGTCTGCACAGCCGTATGACGAGAAAAACGACGCAGACGGGTCCCGTTAAAGATAAGGAGGAGACCCTTTTGGAAAAAGTAACGCCCCGGACACTTTCCGGATTTATGGAGCTGTCGCCGATGCGGCAGGCACAGTTTGATCGGATGCTGAACAGCCTGCGCGAGAGCTATGCGCTTTATGGATTCACAGCGCTGGACACTACGGTGATAGAGTCAGCGGAAGTCCATTTGGCAAAAGGCGGCGGAGAGACGGAAAAGCAGATCTATCGATTCCAGAAGGGTGACAACGATCTGGCGCTTCGTTTCGATCTGACGGTGCCTCTGGCGAAATATGTTGCCGCACGGGCCGGTGAACTGAGCTTTCCCTTCCGTCGGTTCCAGATCGGAAAGGTTTACCGTGGGGAACGTGCCCAGCGCGGCCGTTTCCGTGAGTTCTATCAGGCTGACATTGATGTGATCGGCGACGGAACGCTGGATATCATGAATGAGGCCGAGATCCCGGCTGTCATCTATCGCAGCTTCACGGCACTGGGCCTGCGGAATTTCCGTATCCGCATCAACAACCGTAAGGTTCTCAACGGATTCTTCAGCATTCTGGGCGTTCGCGAACGCGCAGCGGAAGTGCTGCGGGCGGTAGATAAGCTGGAGAAGATCGGCGCGGACAAGCTCCGTGTTCTGCTGATCAATGAACTGGGGATGGACGGTGAGACGGCGGATCGTCTGCTGGCGTTCATCAGCTGTTCCGGAAGCAGCGCCGATAAGCTCGCATTTCTGGAAGGCTGGCGCGGTCAGGAGCCTCTGTTTGACACGGGGTTGGATGAACTGCGTGCCGTGACGGAACATATGACGGGCTTCGGCGTGCCGGAAGAAAATTTTGAGCTGGATCTTACCATTGCGCGCGGTCTGGATTATTACACGGGTACCGTCTATGAGACGATGCTCACGGAGCATCCTGAGATCGGTTCTATCTGCTCCGGCGGACGGTATGATAACCTCGCGGAGTTTTATACGAACCGCAAGCTGCCCGGTGTGGGAATTTCCATCGGTCTGACCCGCCTGTTTTATGTATTGGAGGAGCAGGGAATGCTCTCCGACGAGTGCGTGACCGCTCCGGCGGACGCGCTGGTGATTCCTCTGGGAGACACGCTTCCCGCCGCCATCCGGACGGCAACGGTCCTGCGCGCGGCGGGTGTCCGCACGCAGCTGTATTTTGAGCCGAAGAAATTCAAAGCCCGTCTTACCTATGCGTCGCGTCTGGGGATCCCCTATGCGGTCATCGTGGGCGAAGACGAAGCGGCAAACGGTACGGCCGCCGTCAAGGACCTGACTACGGGCGTACAGGAAGTGCTGACTCCGGAAGAGGCTGCGAAGCGTATGCTGGAAGGTCTGGCGGTACGCGCCGCCGTTCCGCCCATTCGGGATGAGGCGTAAAACAGACGTTTTAGCGGTAAAATAAGGGGGGAATTCTGTGGTTTCCAGAGTGCGGTCCATCGGCCTGCAGGGCATCGGCGGTTACGACGTCTCGGCGGAGATCTTTCTCTCCGGCGGGCTGCCGCAGTTTGACATTGTGGGTCTGCCGGATGCTGCCGTCAAGGAGGCACGCGATCGTGTACGTGCCGCCATCAAGAATACGGGATTGTCTTTTCCGGTTTCCCGGGTGACGGTGAATCTGGCGCCGGCGGATACGCGCAAGGAGGGGACCATATATGACCTTCCCATTCTGCTGGGAATCCTGGCGGCGGACGAGTCGATCGACCCGCTGCCGGATACGGCGGCTTTCGTGGGGGAAATGTCCCTGACGGGAGAACTGCGGCCCATTCGCGGTGCGCTTTCCATGGCGCTGGCCGCGGGTCGTGCAGGTCTCAGGGAACTGTTCGTTCCGGTACAGAACGCCGCAGAAGCGGCTATGGCGGGAACGGTCTGCGTCCGGGGCGTCCCGGACCTGCGCAGTTTGCTGGCCCATCTGCGCGGGGAAAGTGAACTTCCGGCGGCAGAGGCACCGGAAGTCATGACGGTTTCGCATGAGGCGCTTGATTTTGCCGACGTGTGCGGACAATATACGGCCAAACGTGCTTTGGAGATCGCTGCGGCGGGCAGTCATAATGTTCTGCTGATCGGCCCGCCGGGTTCCGGAAAATCCATGCTGGCGCGGAGACTCCCCACCACTCTTCCCGACATGAGCAGGGAGGAAATGCTGCAGGCCACGGAGATCCATTCACTTGCCGGCCGCACGGATAAGGAGAGTCCGGTCCTTGTGCAGAGACCGTTCCGGGCTCCGCATCATACGATCTCTTCGGTTGCGCTCTCCGGCGGAGGAACACAGCTTCGGCCCGGAGAGACCAGCCTGGCGCATAACGGGGTGCTGTTTCTGGACGAATTGCCGGAGTTTCCCCGTGCGGTGCTGGAGGTCCTGCGTCAGCCGCTGGAGGACGGAGAGA